>CAZNMP010000320.1:0-4160 GCA_964573875.1 uncultured Planctomycetaceae bacterium
GATCTCTTTCCAAGCAGAGATATCCACGTCGGCGGCGATGAGGTATCCATCGACGGCTGGAAAAAATGCGACAAATGTCAGGCACGCATGCGTCAGGAAGGCTTCAAAACCGAATCCGATTTACATGGCTATTTCATGCGGCGAATTAAGAAGTATCTCGACGGCAAAAACCGCAACACAGTCGGTTGGGACGAGCCCGGAAGCCGCAAGAACGGTGTTGCGCCCTATACGACGGTCATGAGTTGGAAAGACATTGATGCCGGCATACTTGCCGCCAACGCCGGGCTCGACGTCGTGATGATTCCGCATACAAGTTGCTACTTCGATTACTACCAAGCACAAACCGGCGAGCCCAAGGCCATCGGCGGATTCTTGCCGCTTGAAAAAGCATATAGTTTCGAGCCGATTCCCCAGACAATCCCCGCTAGTAACGCCAAACACATCCTCGGCGCCGGCGGCGCTCTTTGGAGCGAGTTTTTTCCGAACTATGCCCACGTGCAGTACATGACCTACCCGCGCGCATGCGCCTTGGCCGAAGTAACCTGGACCGACCCCGGATTGAAAAAATGGGAGGACTTCAAAACCCGCCTCGACGTACATCTCCAGCGATTGAAAATCCAAGGAGTGAACTACCGAAAACCGTGATTTCGTCCGCCTTTCCTGCTCCCCTCTCCCGCCTAACGGGAGAGGGGCTGGGGGTGAGGGCAGTGCGAATCGCCGACAGTCGCCTGCTTCGCCATCACAATGCTTTACACGGCCGGGCTCCCAAAGACGAACGAACTCTAGCTCAACTTACAATCCAGCAGGAACGTCTTCACCACCCTCTGCCTCAAACGATAAAAGCGAAAGAGGAGACGGTATTAGGTTAGGCTTAACACTCGCGGAGAACTACCCATGTGCAAAGCATTGGTTTTACGGCCTCAACAGGTACTAACAATTGCCCTCGTGCAGACTATTGTCGCAATAGCCTTCTCCGCACAGGCCGCGTCGCCTGTTGAATCGGCGCGAGGAATCATCGAACGGCTTGTACCTGCAAAGGCCGGCCAGTTCGTGTTGGAAACGATCCCGGCCGACGCTGGCCGCGACGTTTTCGAACTGGAAAGCCGCGACGGCAAAATCATCGTTCGCGGCTCCAGCGGCGTGGCCATCGCCTCGGGCTGGAACTGGTATCTAAATCACTATGCACATTGCCACGTATCGCTATGGGGCAACAATCTCGCTTTGCCCGAGATTCTTCCCACCGTTCCGGAAAAGGTCCGCCGCGTTAGTCCGTGGAAACATCGCTATTACTTAAATTTTTGCGTGTTCAGCTACAACCTCGCTTGGTGGGATTGGCCGCAGTGGGAGCGGCTGATCGACTGGATGGCTTTGCATGGCGTCAACATGCCGCTTTCGGTAACCGGCCAGGAGGCGATTTGGCAGAAGGTCTATCGTGATCTAGGGCTAAGTGATCAGGAACTGAACGCGTTTTTTGTAGGGCCAGCCTTTTTGCCGTTTGGCTGGATGGGCTGTATTGACGGTTGGGGAGGTCCTCTTCCAAACCGTTGGATCGATAGCCATCTGGAACTCCAAAAGAAAATCGTCGCTCGTGAACGCGAGCTGGGCATGACTCCCGTCTTGCAAGGTTTTACCGGCCATGTGCCAGCCGCCCTTGGCAAACGGTTCCCCCAAGTGAAGCTGCAACAGTTGCCATCCTGGTGCGGTTTTCCGCCGACGCATTTCCTTAGCCCGCAAGACCCCATGTTCGCGGAGATTGGAAAGCGGTTCATCGAGGAGCAAACCCGTCAGTTCGGAACCGACCATCTCTACGCCTCCGATACGTTCATCGAAATGCCTCCGCCTAGTAATGATCCGGCATTTCTCGCTTCAATGGGCAAGGCGGTTTTTGCGGCGATGAAAGCGGGCGATCCGCAGGCCAAGTGGGTCATGCAGGGTTGGATTTTCGTCAATGCTCCTAAGTTCTGGGAACGGCCCCAAGCCAAGGCTCTACTCGACGCCGTGCCCGACGACCGCATGATTCTCCTCGATCTTGCTTGCGAAAATATGCCTGTTTGGAACAAAACGGAAGCGTTCTACGGGAAGCCGTGGATTTGGAACATCATTCAAGACTATGGCGACGTCGTAAGCCTTCATGGAGGTTTACCGCAACTAGCTGCAAATCTTCACGAAGCAATGACCAGTCCCCAACGCGGCAAGCTTGCCGGCATCGGTCTGGTCAACGAAGGGTTAGGCTACAACCCGGTGATCAACCAGTTTCTGGGCGAAATGGCATGGCGAACCGAAGTGCCTGCCATTCCTGAATGGATTCGCGACTACGTGTTAGCCCGTTATGGTGCATTACCTCCAGCCGCCGAGAAAGCCTGGCAGCAACTTCTAGTCACAGCCTATCGCTGTCCAGCCCGACTCGACTCCGCCATCTGCGATCGCCCCATGCTGATCGACTCGAAGGCTGCCCACGAGGCCAATTTCGTTAGCTACAGCAACGCCCAACTTGCCAAGGCATGGGAACTTATGCTTGCTTGTGCGCCCGAGTTGTCGCAAGTCGATGCTTACCGATTCGATCTGGCCCATGTCAGCCGGCAAGTGTTGTCCAACCATGCAGCACGATTGCGCCACCAGATATTCCTGGCCTACGAGCAGAAAGATCGTCGGATACTCGCCGAGCGAAGCGATCAATATCTACAACTGATCCGCGATCTCGATTCACTACTGGCCACCCGAAACGAGTTCCTACTAGGCCGATGGCTGTCGGATGCCAAACGCTGGGCAACCGATGACAAGGAAAAAAGGCTCTACCAGTGGAATGCCCGAACCCTCGTCACCCTCTGGGGTCCGCGCGACGGTTGCTTGCATGAATACTCGCGTCGGGAGTGGTCCGGAATGCTCACCGGCTTCTACCTGCCACGCTGGAAGATGTTCTTCGAATCGCTGGATCGCTCTCTGGCCGAAGGCAAGCCCATGGACACCGAAGGTTTTCAACGCACAGTTCGCGATTGGGAAGACCAGTGGACTCATCAAACCGATGTCTATCCGACCGAGGCCCACGGCGATACCGTGGCCATCTCCCGCCAGTTGTGGGAAAAGTATGGCAAGTATGTCAGTCAGAAGTAACATCGGTAATAGAACACTCGCTCATGAATAGTCTGCGTTATAAGTCGAATCTACAGGAAACCCTTGGCCGGTTGCGATTGCTCTACGCACGTAACGCTGAGGATCGGATTTTCGCGACCACGGCCGTGCCCAGCCCAACGTTGGCACACTTTGCCCAAACCCACGCGCCCGGTGCGTGTGGATATCCAGCCATGTCGGAACGCATCCAGTTTTGGGACAATCTGCTTCAAGAGCGTGCCGCCCTTGGCGACGATTCCATGCCGACGGCCTATCTCAGCGAATGCGATCAAGGGCTATATGGCGGCATCCTTGGAGCGGAAGTGCGGTTTATGGCCGATCCGGCCACCGGCTGGATTTCCTCGATGGTCCCGCCTCTACTGAAAGATTGGTCTGAATTCGACCGGCTCTGCTTCGATCCCAAACACTCCTGGTGGCAGCTTTATATGCGACAACTGGAATTGTTCGCCGAAGCAAGCTACGAAAAATGGGGCATCAGCCATTTCATTCTCATCGACTCGCTCAACTTCATTTTTGAACTGCTTGGAGCTACGAAAACGTATCTCAGTGTGGCTGAGCAGCCCGAGATGGTTCGCCGTGCGATCGAGTTTGCCTACGATCTGAACATTCGCGTTCAAGAGACGTTTTTTGAGAAGACGCCGTCGCTTGACGGCGGCACTTTCAGCAATTTCGCCCAATGGCTGCCCGGCCGGATCGTCTCGGAAAGCCTCGATCCGTTCCACATGACTTCGGTGGCCTACTTCGAGCGCTGGGGCCGTCCGGCGCTCGAGCGGTTGTTGTCGCACTTCGACGGCGGCGTGGTCCACCTGCATGGCAACGGCCGCCACTTGTTGGAAGCCGTTTGCGCCGTGCCGGCCATCAAGGCCATCTACCTGGGCGACGACAAGGGCTTTGCACCGGCCATCGAGGTGCTGGGCACGCTGCGGCGCCGCGCCGGCGACATGCCGCTGGTCACGTCGGTTTCGTGGGCGTGCTTCAACGAGAAGCTGGCCGCGCGTGCGCTACCCGGCGGCGTGCTCTATAAAGTAACC
>CAZNMP010000321.1:0-4129 GCA_964573875.1 uncultured Planctomycetaceae bacterium
TGAAGGATCGTTTCGATCCCGAGAACCTATTGAACCCAGGCCGTTTGGCCTTTTAATACGCGCATGGACTCCAACGGTTTCGACAACTCGAACGAACCCAAAAATCCCGCCGCGGGAATCAGCCCCGAGCTGTTCTTGCGCTGCGTTCATTGCGGGCTATGCACGTCGAGTTGTCCTACATTTACCGAATTGGGCGATGAGAACGACGGTCCGCGCGGTCGCATTCAGTTGATGCGCATGGTGGCCGACGGTCGCACGGAGCTGACCGACCGCATGCGCCGGCACTTGGAATTGTGCCTTGATTGCCGTTCCTGTGAAACGGCCTGTCCCTCGGGCGTGCATTACGGCCGGTTGATCGAGCCGTTCCGTTTGGCGGTTGAAAAGGCCGACGAGCGGGCCGAGGTGAAGTATGATTGGTTCCGCGAAATTGTGCTGTTCCAGTTGTTCCCGTTTGCCGAGCGGATGAGCAAGCTGATGATTCCAGTGCGCATCGCGCAACAGATTGGGCTTTTCGATTTGGCCGAGCGGATGGGGCTTCTGAAATTGATTCCGGGCCGCTTGGGGCGCATGGTTCCGCTGTTGCCGCCGCCGCAGAAACCAGGGCCCAAGCTGCCGCGCTTTTTGCCGGCGATTGGGCGCAAGCGGGCTCGCGTGGCGTTTTTCGTCGGTTGCGTGGCCGATGTAATGTTTCGCCCTTCGCATTGGGCTACATTGCGGGTCTTGCAGCAGAACGGCTGTGATATATTCATCCCGCCCGGCCAAGGCTGTTGCGGCGCGATCCACTATCATGCCGGCGATAGTCTGGGCGCACGCCGCATGGCCGATGCCAATTTAGTGGCGTTTGAACTAGACCGCTACGACGCCATCGTGGTGAATCACGGCGGTTGCGGCGCGATGATGAAGGAATACGGCCTGCACTGGCGCGACGGTTTGCAGCCGCACCGCGAAAAGTTTGCCGCGAAAGTGAAAGACATCAACGAGTTCCTCGACCAGCTTGGCATGATTCCGCCGCAAGGGCGCATCGAGAAAACGGCCACGTATCACGACGCTTGCCATCTGGGCCATGCCCAGGGCATCATGGCCGCGCCGCGGCGATTGCTGGCCAAGATACCCGGCCTTGAACTGCGCGACTTGCCCGAGAGCGGCATCTGCTGCGGATCGGCCGGCACGTATAATTTGCGCGAGGTGGAAATGGCGGATCGCCTGGCCGAGCGAAAAATCGAAAACATACTCAGCACCGGCGCACAGATTGTGTTGGCGAGCAATGCCGGCTGTCTGCTGCAAATCCAACGCGAAGTGCGTCAGCGAAAACTTCCGCTCAAGGTGATGCATCCAATGGATCTTTTCGACCTGAGCTATCGCGGCGAGCAGCCGGGCGATTGATTGTTGTTCGGCAACCCCTTACAATCTATTGGGGATCTGGGATTCGGTTGGAGAAAACAATGACTACCTCACAAGCAACCGCGGAAGTATTTGCGACAGCTTTCCGGGCACTGCCGAAGAAGGAACGCCAAGCGGTCCTCGCCCTAATCGCCGATGATGAAGAATTGCGCAATGACCTGTTGGACTTAGCAGTTTTATCGCAGCGCCAAAAAGAACCGTCACGTACATTTCGTGAATTTTTAGCGGAGCAAACCCCGTGAGCAGTCCCTCCGGATATGAAATCCGGATCATGGCCTCGGCAGAAAGGGACATGAAATCGCTTCCTTCGAACGAGTTTCAGCGGATTAGTGCCGCAATTCTTTCATTAGAATCCGCCCCGCGTCCAAGAACAAGCAAACGTCTGCGGGGTAGGGAAGGATATCGAATACGAGTTGGCGACTATCGGATTCTTTATCTGGTTGATGATGCCATCCACACGGTCAGTATTGTTGCCGTGGGACATCGTAGTGATGTTTACCGATAGTTCACATCGGTATTCTACCATGCACGCTCGGAAAACGTCGCAATCTCCAATGCCACGAGCCGGTCGATCAACTCGCGGGGCGTCTGTGGGCGGCGCAGCGGATCACGGGCAATCATTCGCCGTACCAGTTGAACAACGTCGCGCGGAACGTGCGGCGCAAGCCGGGCTAAGTCGCGCGGCCCGGTCTGACGTTGCTGCGTGGCCAGTTGTTCCAAAGTCTCGCCCTGGTAAGGCGTGAGTCCCGAGAAAATCAGATACAAAATGGCGCCTAGGCTGTAGATATCACTTCGGATGTCAGGCCGCAGTGCCGAGGTGAGATATTCTGGCGCAAGATAACTGCATGTGCCCATGACCGGTCGATCGACGGCCGACCCGATTTCATCGCTGCGTCGGGCGAAGTTCAAGTCTAACAGCGTGACGTGTCCGCTCGGTGAAATCTGAATGTTGCCGGGCGAAACGTCGCCATGGATCCAGCCGGCCTGATGCAAGGCATCGAGCGCTTCGGCGGTTTGTCGTGCAATCCATAGTGCTTCAGGGACGCCGAATGGCTGTCCCTGGGCAAGCCGCGTTTCGAGAGATGCCCCTTCCAGCCAAGGCATGACCAACAACCGCGGCGGATCGATCACCGGAGCAGCCAAGATTGGAATCAAATGGGGATGCGAAATACTTTGGCCCACCAGGGCTTCGCGTTGCAGCAAATGGATCGCCAGCGGGTCTTCTTCCCAACATGAGCGAAGCATTTTTACCGCATAGGCGGCTGGGCGGTTCGAAGGCGTGCCGGCGGGACGTGCTCGATAGATGCGAGCAAGGCTCCCCTCGCCGATAAGTTCAGCCAGCTCCCACTGTCTTATTTGACAGCGGTGTTTCGCCGTGCCGGGAATAGATACGGGCGCAGCGCTAGTAGTCGGTAGTAGCCCGGTCTGGGTCATTCCATCTCTTTGCGGGAAGAGAATACAACGGGTCTCTAGGGATAGCATCGGTTGCCGAGGTGGGGGAAGCTTAGCGGAGCTTGACGCAATTGACGGTTATGCAACAATGGCGAAAAATTACCGGGTTTATCCCCCATTATTTTCTCAAGAAATCGAAAAGGCCGCTGTCATGCATCCGTCGGTCAAACGTTTTGGTTCGGTCGTAGAGCTAAAAGCCGAGAAAAGGGACCGTTATAATGAGTTGCACGCTGATCCTTGGCCGGAAATCAACGCCATGATCAAACACTGCAACATCCGCAACTACTCGATCTACGAGGCGGAGCTGGCCGGAAAACTTTACCTATTTAGCTATTTTGAATATGTAGGTCGCGATTTTGAAGCAGATATGGTAAAAATGGCAGCGGATCCAAAGACGCAAGAGTGGTGGGCCGAGTGTGTGCCTTGCCTGATTCCTCTGCCCGAAGCTCCGAATGGCGGACCGTGGATGCCTATTCCGGAGGTGTATCACCTCGATTGAGTGGATTGACAAGCAGCGTGCCTTGCTCCACAATAAGAGGGGTAGTTTTCCTGGGAGATACGATCATGGCCACCCTTGCTTCATCCTCGCCATCCGATACTCCGCCTGTCAACGCAGCGGTTTCTAGCGTTCTGCCATCGGATTGGACGCTTGCCGAGCTTTTAGCAAGTCTGGGCAACATACCGCTGGACCGAATTCGGGTTTGCCCTCCTCCTGGTACGGCCACCGAAGATGATGTCATCAAATCGGAAGGACATACCGGCCTGGCTTGTGAACTGATCGACGGCGTACTGGTGGAGAAGACCGTGGGTTACATGGAATCGATGCTGGCAGTTGAGATCATCTATCTGATCAAGGCCTTTTTAGATAAGCACGACCTTGGCATCGTGCTTGGCGAAGGCGGCACATTGCGGATTCTTCCGCGGCAAGTGCGACTACCCGACGTTTGCTTCATCGCGTGGGAACGGTTTTCCAACCGGCAGCTTCCGACCGAGCCGATTCCCTCCTTAGTTCCTGATCTGGCCATTGAAATTTTGTCGAAGAGCAACACGGATCGAGAAATGCAACGGAAGCTGCACGATTATTTTACCGCAGGCGTGCGGATGGCGTGGTACATTGACCCGGCAACCCGTTCGGCGAAATCTTACGTGGCCGAAGACCGTTGGGTTGATATTTCCGAAACTCAATCCCTTACCGGCGGCGACGTATTGCCCGGATTCGAGTTGTCGTTGCAGGATTTATTTGCCAAGGTAGGAAACTAGGTTTTTTTCAGTTTCC
>CAZNMP010000322.1:0-4105 GCA_964573875.1 uncultured Planctomycetaceae bacterium
TCTTGCCATTCAGCCAGAAGGTGGCTGATGAGCAGACGCCATCAAAGACAAGCCTGTTGTGCTTCTGGCGATCAATGCCGACAAAACTCCAACGGCCGTCAAATCCTATGTCACACAACGAGACTTTCTCGCTCCAAATATCCTACATGGATACGACGCCGCGATTCCCCAGCGTCTTAAGCTCGCCAGCGATCTGTTCAAGTACGTTGCCTATGGTCCCGACGGAAAGCTGATTAAAAGCGGTGATGCCGGCAGCTTCATCAACGATGGTGATAAAAAAAGCTTCGTTGTCGCCCAGGAACTGAAAAAGAGCGACAAGCTCGGACAATTCGAGCTCCTCGATCCCGAGATGTCCGACGCCTTAAAAGAAGTCGTTTGGCCGATGGAGCTTGGCGAAGTTTCCGAAAAAGCGCTATCCGACTGCCAGAAGAGGCTTCCGGCGGCCGACCGCAAAGCCTTGAACGCCGCCATCACCAAATGTCTCGACGCCAAGCTGGAAAGCATCGAAAAACTGAGCGAAGGCGATACCAAGGATAAATTCGAGGCCTATGAGCAAGCGTCGGCCCTTGCCGCCGGGTTCAAATCGAAGCCGCAAAGCAAAAAAGGCAAGGAACTGCTCACGTCCTTGGCGAAAGACAAGGATTTTCAGCGCGAGCTTGCCGCGAAAAAGAACTACGACAAAACCATGCAGATCATCGCGTCCAAGCCTACGCGCCGCGAACAGTTGATCCAAGCGTTTTGCAAACGGTTCGAGGGAACGTACTACGCCGATGTGGCCAAGGGCGAAGCAGTTCCCAGCACCGCCGCGGTGCATAAGGGCGAAAAGAAAGAATAATTACCAGTTTTCGCCCAGCAATTCGAAATAAGCTTGCGGATGTACGCAGGCCGGACATGCTGCGGGCGCATCCGTGCCTTCATGAACGTAGCCGCAATTCAAGCAACGCCATTTCACCGGCTCGCTTCGCTTGAACACCACGCCTTTTTCGATATTCTCCAACAGGCCCCGATAGCGCCGCTCGTGCTGCTTTTCGGCTACGGAAACCATATCGAAAACGACCCCGATCGTCTTGAACCCTTCTTCCCGCGCAATCGCGGCATATTCGGGATACATCTTCGACCACTCTTCATACTCGCCCTCGGCCGCCGCGAAAAGATTCGCGGCCGTCGTGCCGATAACGCCTGCCGGAAACGCACACTGGATCTCCACCGTGCCGCCTTGCAGGAATTTGAAAAACCGCTTGGCATGCTCTTTTTCCTGGTTGGCGGTCTCCTCGAAGATTTGGGAGATTTGGATAAAGCCCTCGTTCCTCGCTTGGCCGGCGTAGTACGTATAACGGTTACGCGCCTGCGATTCGCCGGCAAATGCCATCAACAGATTTCGTTCCGTTCGTGATCCGGGCAATTCCATGGTAGACAGCTCCGTTGAACATCAAGTGATAGAGTTATAATCCAGCAGCATTTTCAGGACACGGCAAAAACATCGTAGGATGCGCGAAACGCGCCATTCGCTGTTGATGGCGCGTTTCACGCACGGAATGACAAACGATTCAATATGTGCGACGGCTATTTAGCCAAACAACACCATTGCCATACGGTTGGCTTGTTCCTCGGCAAGCGCAACGCCATGCTTGTCGAAAACCTTGCGCACGGCATTGGTCATCGCCATCGTAACTTCCAATTCCAAATCCTTGCGCACTTTGGCCGAAGATTGGGCCAACTTGAAGGCCTTCTCTTCGATGGGATCAGGCACGTACTCGGCCGCCTTGGCCTTCTTTGCCGGAGCTTTCTTCGCCGGAGCCTTCTTCTTTGCCGTCTTTGCTGCGGGGGCCTTTTTCGCGGTCTTCTTCGCCATGATGTCCTCTGTGGGGGGTTGGAGATTATCAAAGCCGCAATATAATCAGTTCACCAAAAGGCGTCAATCACTCGAATGCCATGAAAACCAACGCCATGCGTATTCTCGATTCGTTGGGAATTCGCTACGAAACCCGAGAGTACGAAGTAGACCTCGACGACCTGTGCGCCGAGCGTATTGCCCAAGATATCGGATTGCCGCCGGAACAAGTATTCAAAACCCTGATTGTTCGCGGCGACCGTCATGGCATATTGCTGGCCGTCGTTCCCGCCGATGCCGAAATCGACTTCAAAGCCTTGGCTCGGCTCAGCGGCGACCGCAACATCGAAATGGTCCCGCTCAAGGAAGTTCAACCGCTTACCGGCTATATCCGCGGCGGCGTCACGGCATTGGCCTGCAAAAAAGAATACCCCGTATTTGTGGATGAACTTATCCAGCTACACGATCACATTTCGGTTTCGGCCGGCGTTCGCGGAACGCAAATGTTGTTGGCGCCCGACGACTATTTACGAGCAACCAAAGCCGCGATCGGCCCGATTAGCCGAAGCGAATGACAACCCATCTTTTGCACCCCATGAATAAAGGAAACCTCCATGAAATCTTTGTGGCAGCAAACCGCCGGAGTCCTTCTCGGCATGGCCGTCCTGGTGATGCTTGGCTGTTCAGCCCAAGCTAAGAAAGAAGCCGGCAAGGCCGACTCGAAATCACCAGAATCCAAGTGCCCCCTGCAATGCCCTACAAAAGTGAGTAAATCGAAAATGACCGTTCAAAAAGAGTCCTGGGGCAAAACGCCCAAAGACGCACCTATCGACCTCTATACCCTCGATAACGGCAAAGGTCTGCGCGTCAAAATTATGACTTACGGCGCTACGATCATCTCGGTCGAAACGCCCGACCGCGACGGCAAGCCCGCCAACATTACCTTGGCCATGGATTCGCTCGAAGGCTACCTCAAGGGCGTGCCCTATTTCGGAGCAACCGTCGGCCGATACGCCAACCGTATCGCCAAGGGCAAATTCAGCATCGACGGCAAGCAATATACCCTGGCTACGAACAACGATGCCAACCACTTGCACGGCGGCCTCCGCGGCTTCGACAAAGTCGTTTGGAAGGCCGAGCCGATCGAAACCGATAAATGCGTCGGCGTTAAATTCTCTTACGAAAGCGCTGACGGCGAAGAAGGCTATCCAGGCAAGCTCTCGGCCGAGGTGACCTACAGCATCACCGATAAGGACGAGCTTAAGATGGACTATGTGGCTAAAACCGACAAGACGACGGTCCTCAATCTCACGAACCACACCTACTGGAACTTGGCCGGCGGCACATCCGGTGATATCCTCGGCCAATCGCTCACGCTCAATGCAAGCAAGTACTTGCCCGTGGACGACGGCCTGATTCCCACCGGCGAACTTAAGGATGTAAAAAATTCGCCTATGGACTTTACCTCGCCGCACAAGATCGGCGAACGAATCGCCCAGGTTAAAGGCGGTTACGATCATTGCTACGTGCTCGATCGCAAAGATGGCGAAGGCCTCTCCCTGGCGGCCCGCGTCGAAGATCCCAAGAGCGGTCGCGTTATGGAAATCTTTACCACACAGCCTGCCATTCAGTTTTACTCGGGCAATTTCCTTGATGGCACCCTCAAAGCCGGCGGCAAGACTTACGAAAAACACGGCGGTTTCTGTCTCGAGACCCAGCATTATCCCGATTCACCCAACCGCCCGGAATTCCCCTCCGTGCTGCTGAAACCCGGCGAAACCTACCAACAGCACACCGTCCACCAGTTTAGTGTGCGAAAATAGCAAATTCGTTGGCGATCCCTGCCCCCTTGCCCACTTTCGGGCGAGGGGGGCTATGGGGGGAATTTGCCCCTGTTTGCAAATATTACCCCACATTGCTACCTATGTGTGTGTCCACAAAGGTAGATGAACTTCTTTTGGAACAGTCTATCCTCTCCCGAAGGTCGTCTTTTCCGCACGGGACTATCCATGCCGCATGTTGGTGCGTAACGAAAAGCTTTGCTGCTTATTATGTTACGTAAATTGCATCCGATGCTCCACAGTGTCTGAAAAACAAGCACAATGGGTAGTACGCCTTCAGCAGATGGGTTGTGTTTCATTGACTAGAAAACCTTGTCCTATGTGAACTACCACATAACTGGGGGGCGTTGACTTCCCCTTGTTATAAGGTAGTATAACTAGTCGTCCCTGAAAAAGTTCATCCCGGCGGATTTATGGTCAGCGGGGACGGATG
>CAZNMP010000323.1:0-4081 GCA_964573875.1 uncultured Planctomycetaceae bacterium
ACCGACATGCTGTGAATGACCCTTCCTATCTGTACTTCCATCAAAATCGTTTCGCCGGGAACGACCATGCGTTTGAAGCGGACCTCGTTCAGTCGCGTGGCCACGGGCACTTTGCCCTCGCCCGCGGCAAACTGGCTTGAAAGCAAAATCGCACCGCATTGCATGCCCGCTTCGCACAGCAAAACGCCCGGCACCAACGGATGGCCCGGATAATGGCCCGCAAAAAACCATTCCTGGCCGGTGAACGTTTTGCGACCGACAATGCGGTTTTCTGTTCGTTCCACGATCTCATCGACCAGCAAAAACGGGTCGCGGTGTGGAATGGCGTTGAGGATTTCTTGGCGAGTCATTTTTGTGAGTCTTTTGCAAATGCGAGGAACAGTTCATCACGTGTTAGCGGCTTGCCAGTGCGTTGGACATGCTGTAGAGCAATACGACAATCTCGCCATCGGGGATATTGCTGCAATAGGCGGCGAAGCATAGTTGTATCAGCCCGGGTGCGCGCCAAATGAAATTCAATTGACTTGTGATAGATTGTCGGCCATTTTACCTTGCCTGCACGATTTAGCAACTCGGGAGGCCCCTGTGTATCTGAGCTTGGACTGTTTAACCCCAGATTGACGCATCGTGGAACTATAGCAAGCATGGTTTCCCAAAACTTAGGTGTTTCCCAAAGCGTTGCCGGCAAAAAGAACCAATCCGCGGTACTCCATTCGATTGCGCCTGACATACGAGCCATACGTGAGCAGTTTTCCAGCACAGCATCACAATCTTCCATCACGCCAAACGCCATCATTCGGATTCGTATCGTGTGAATGCCACGTTTGTTTTTGAGCAATCGTAATGCAGCATGCGGTTGTCCGATAGCTAAACGTTCACATGCCAGCCACCGCAGATCATCCGGGGTAAATACTGGATATCCTTGCGGCACGGAACGGTCGAAATTGGCGAAATCCCGCAAAGCCTCGTCTCGTGATCTCGCATTGACGCAGCACAACCGTTTCTGATATTGCCAAGATTCTTTATATCGTCCCAGCATGAAAAGCACATCGGCAATGTCTTGTAAGATCTCTGCATTGTTGGGGGCAAATAGCAAGGCCTGCCGATATGCCTTGATAGAGGCTTTCGGTGCGTCATGCACAAAATACAAGTCGCCCAACAGGTGATAGCTTTTACTCAATAGCAACTTGGATTTATTAGTTGTTGCAGTACTCTGAAGAGCTTCAATTGCTGGCAAAAACACCAACCGGAACCAGCGATAGCCATGTAATTCTGCCCATGCAAGCCCCTCTTTGCAGCAGATGTTTAACAGCCTTGTTGGACTTGGTTTTTGCATCGATATACGTGCTACTTACATGCTAGCGGCGATTTTATTGTCGTAGTTCAGCAGTTCCAAGCTGTGATTTGTATAGTTCTTTGAGTGCTAAGCCGTAAGCGGCTTTGGTGGTTTTTATTACTTGGTTCCAAGCCAGCCATCCACATCGTTAGCCACGATCACGCCGTAGTTGACCGCGCCGAGCCAGCCGGACATGATGATGCCGACGCTGCCGGCGTGATATAGCCCGGCGATTTGCTCGGGCAATGCACGACTGACGGCCAAGCCCTCGAACTTCGTGCCGAAGCTCGATCCGCCGAGGTGTTTAGTGTAGCGCTCGAAGGTAAGCGGCGTTGCGGCCTCGACGTAATCGAGCCGTTCGCGGATGTCGGGCACATAATGCTCAAGAGCGTTCAAGGTGCTTTCGATCAAATCGCGCTTGCCTGCCTCGTAATCGGCCGGCGAAAGCTCGGCCCAATCCGCATAATTCGAGTTGGTGCTCGCCACGATGACGCCATGTTTCAACGCAGGGCGGTTTTGCGGATAATAAAACGAATAGGTCCGACTCGTGGCATTACGGCTCAACAGCAGATCGGTCCGAAACAGGGGAGCTGTCGAGCTGAACAACAGATCGCCGCATTGGCTTGGATCGAGCGTCGCCTCGGCTTTCAAGCCCATATAGACTTGCGTGCTCGAATTGTTCAGCCGCACCGCTCGGGCTTGCTCCAGGAAATCGGCCGACCAATGCTCTGGCCCGACGAGATTAAAAATCGTGCCCGGCAAATTGGCGTTTGAGACGACGGCCTTGGTTTTGATCGACCGGCCGTTAATCGTCACGCCCTCGACCGTTCGGCCCGAAACATGAATCTTTTCGACTGCCGACTTGGTGCGAACATCCACTCCGCTGGCTCGCAGCTCGCGACCCATCATGCGGATCAGTTCGTCGGTACCGATGGGAAACGTGTAAACGCCCTTCGACATGAAGTTGGAAAAAACGATGCCGTAAGTCAATGCCGGATCTTCGAGCGTCGAACCGTTGGCATACGTGATCGGCTCCATCAACAACCGAACCACGTCGTCGCGGCCGGGGAAGAATCGCTCGAAAAGCTGTTGGGTCGTCGTGGCCTGATCGTCGTAGAAGTTCATGTTCCGGGCGGTGTCGAAAAATGCATCGACCGACGCCTGCGGCACCTGGAACCGTTCGACCAGCAGCCGGGTGAAATCCTGGGGGTCGAAGGTGGTCGAAATCGAGAACATCGGGTTGTCGAACCGGACGTCCTTCAACTGAACGATGGCGTCCGCGATTTCGCGGCTCCAATAGCGCCGGCAGCTTTTGATCATGCCGACCGGAAAGCCGTGCAAGGCGATATCGAAAATATGCCCTCCGCGACGGCGAAACCACGTGGCCAGCCCGCCGAGCTTGTAGTGATGTTCGGCCAGCAGCACGGAGCGGCCGGCCCGGGCCAACAGGTTCGCGGCGGTCATGCCGCCCAGTCCGCCGCCAATGACGACGACATCGTACGCATCGCGGATATTTTGTAAAGGATCGTAGGACATGGATTGTGATTAATCTGGTTTATTGCTAGACTTCCGCAAGACTACGCCCCATAAGTAGCTCCAAGTGGGGGTGGCAAAGGAAGCTCCGATCTTATCCAAAAGGAAAAAGATACCATGAAGACCCTTCTGACGGTAGCGGTGCTTTGCAGCCTTGCGGCGGCCAATGTAGCCGCCCAGGAGCCGGCTGGGATCAAGGTGGCGATCGTGCGTCTGGATCGCATCATAAGCAGTGGTGTCAACTTCGAGCAGCTTCGGCTTCTCCAGACCGACAAGGAATCGCTTGAAGCGATTCGGAAAATCAATGAAGAAATTCAGTTGCTTCAAAAAGAGATCATCAACGCCGAAAACGAAACGAGGCTATCGGAAGTTGGGCGAAAAATTCAGTTTTTGAACCAAAAAATGAATTTGCTTCGGCAGCGTTTCGTGAACAATCAGGATTATCAGGCGGCCGTTCGCGATTTTGTCGTCGAAAACTACAAAGACAAATACTCGTTGATTCTGCAAATGGATCAGAACAACTCGAATCGAGTGGTTTGGAAAAACAATGCGGAAGTCGTTGATATCACGGACGATGTGTCCGACAAGTTGAGGGAACGGATCAAACAGGTGTTGGGAGAACAGAGTTTCGGCTGGGCGCCGGCCTATCCGCCGGCGACTTTATTCTGGCCCGCCCCGGTTTCAGCTGCTACTCCGGTTGTTTCCCCGCCTCCGAACGAGTTTTACGGGGCTCCAACTCCAAGCCGATGAACCGTCGCCAAGAATCGCACCTGTACCCTCGGTATCCCCTACAACGCCTCCGGTTAAGCCTACAAGTGTAACCCCGGGCAGATGATACGCCGTAAAAACGTCTGGTATTTTGATCCTGATTGCGGCGGAGGGTCTGTTATTGTGTCCTACATCGCTAATGAACCATTCCGTGGCCAATCGGGCCGGCAAACGCGGCTGAAACATAGACAATGAGGTGGGTATCCCGAAAATTTACGGAGGTTCTTCGCAGCACCCAGACTGACCATAAAAAATGCTTGGAACGTTTTCGACAAAGCAAGCGTCTAACAATCTGAGTACCTATTCAGGTTCCCGCGTCTCCGCCTGGGAACTTGATCCAAACGTCACATTGCGTTCTTATTGCGACCTACATTGCTAATGAACCGTTTCGCGGCCGATTAGGCCAGCAAACTCGGCTGAAACAGCCGTGTTTGCGGTTGAAGC
>CAZNMP010000324.1:0-4078 GCA_964573875.1 uncultured Planctomycetaceae bacterium
TCTTAAGGCGGCTGATGCGGCATTCGGCGATCCAAACCACCATGGGCTACTATGTGGATCTGGATGCCGACGAAGTGGCTGACCAGTTATGGGCCGATTACGGCAACACTTCGGCGACTGGCAACACACTTGGCAACACTACCCAAGAAACAGAAGCACCTGCCGAGGTGGCAGGTGTCGTAAACCCTTATCCCACAAAGGATTAAGAAAGAGGCGCCGGTGGGAGTCGGACCCACGATGGCGGATTTGCAATCCGCTGCCTTAGCCACTTGGCTACGGCGCCTTAGTAAACCAATCTTCAATCAGCTTGGTGATGGATGTTTTCGCAAGGCACTGAATACTTGCGCAGATTGCGTATATTTCCAATCTTGCAAAATTAGTAATCCCAACCAACGCTGTCGAGGATTTTATGGTTCAGGCTGTTATCTGTCAACTGTATCTCGATCAGGGAAAGCTCGTACCATGCGAACAGCTCAACCAGACGTGATCAACAGAGTGCTGCCCAAACTTATCGACTAATAAAAGACCATCTCTTTGACTTTTGTAGCGGTTTTGTGGTCATAAAACGGAGGCGGCAGTCACCGCATCTTCGCTAGACAGCCTATTTCGACATTCATCTTGTCCAAATCCTGTCGCTCGATGCCCGGATGCTGTAATTTCTATTGTAAAGATTGGCAAGTTGCATTGTTTGAATACGGACAGTACGACGGTTGGGAAGCTGGGCCGCCGTACCGGCGGCCGCTAAACTCAGGGCCGTTGTGTCGACGGCTGCTAAACTCAGGGCCATCGTACCGGCGGTCGCTAAACTCAGGGCCCGTTGTGACGGCGGCCGCTAAACTACTGTGCAATTCACGCACATTCCGGGAGCTGTTAGCTCCCGGCTATACTGATGGATATTTTGCGGTCTGCGGACAAACCGCCTTAATTTTTTACTGCACCCTCGATGCCCTTGCAGGTTGCCATGTAGTCGGGTAAACCAGAAAGACTTTGAAGAAAGAGCAGGAGGGTCGTGAACGACCCTGACATGAGACACGGTTGGAGGAACTTGGATTGTTTGGCATCCATCATCCCGGCGTAAACGCACGGGCCTAATACCGCCTGCGGCGGACAAGAGCCGTGAACGGCTCTAACATTTGAATCGCCGAACGCCCTCGTTTAAAATTACCTTACAAAATAGAATATCTCGTTCGGTAGCTACGCTGTGGAACGCCAAGGAGCGTTGCCGGAGGTTCCCAAGCCGGAGCTTGGGAACCAGGATTGGTAGACACAGGGCTGGCAGAGCCCAGTGGCACACAGTGTTGCCGGAGGTTCCCAAGCTGGAGCTTGGGAACCAGGGTTGTAATTGTATGCGTCTTCCATGATTACGTGTCTTCCATGATTATGCGTCTTCCTTCTAGTGCGTCTTCCATGATATTGTTGCCGGTCGCATTTCACTGCGGAGCCGTAAGCGGCTTGTTTTCGGATTGATTGAGAAAATGCCTGAGTTGCCGCCCATCAAAAAGTTCGTTTCCAATACCGGCGTTCGGATCTATCGGATTCCCTGTCAGGTGTTCGAATCGCTTTCAGGCCGGGTGTATTTGTTGTTGGGTGCAGGGCAGCCAACGCTGGTCGATGCGGGAAGCGGTTTGTGGTCGTCGACCAAGCATATTCTCGCCGGGTTGCAGGCCGTGCGCGATGAATTCGGCGAGCCGATCTCGGTTAGCGACATTCAGCGAATCATCATCACCCACGGCCACGTGGATCATATCGGCGGCTTGCCGGAACTGCTCGAGTTGTTGCCGGCCCAAGTGGCGATCCACATTCTTGATCGCGGTTATTTGGCTTCGCATCACGAGTACATCGCTATCACGGAAAATCGCTTGGGCGATTTCTTTCGGCAGGCGGGCGTCGATACGGTCCGCCGTGCCGAGTTGCTCAAGGCGTTTCATTATTCCGGCAAGCAGATCGGCAGCGTACCCGTGGCAAAAACATTGGCCGACGGCGAGATATTGGATGGGCTGCGGATGATCCACACGCCCGGCCATTCACCGGGCCATGTTTGCATCGGCGTGGGCAACATTTTGCTGTCGGGCGATCACATCATGGCGCAGACGGTGCCACAGCAATGGCCCGAGCTTATGGCCCCCTTCACGGGCCTGGGGCATTATTTGGAGTCGCTTGCAAAAATCGAGCGGATGCAGGGTTTCGAGCTGACGCTGCCTGCCCACGAACAAGTGATTCAAGACGTTTATCGTCGGATCGAGTCGATACGCGCGGCGCATATTCGTCGGCTCGATCGTTTGTTGACCATGCTGGCCGCCGAACCGAAGCCGCTTTCGATTTACGAAATTTCGCAACGGCTTTATCAGGGCGTCACGGGTTTTCGAGCCGTTTTGGCCGTGACCGACGTTGGCGCTCGCGTAGACTATCTGCATCAGCGATGTCAATTGTCGGTTGTGAACTACGATGAAATGGTGGGAACGGAAAATGCCGTGTATCGGTATTGCGTCCCGTAAAGAAGTCCAACCATGAAACGCAATCCCGCTCTACTACTGCTGGGCCCCACGGGTTCGGGCAAAAGCCCGCTGGGACGGCAAATTGAATTACACGGATTCGGCAGATGCCGTGCGGTGCATTTCGATTTTGGCGAAAATCTTCGTGAAACGGTCGTCGGAAACCAGTCTGACGAGAACATTTCGGAGGCCGATATCGAGTTTTTGCGCGGCGTGCTGGATTCGGGAGCGTTGCTGGAAGATTCGCAATTTCATCTGGCCGAAAAAATTCTTCGCTCGTTTTTAGCATCGCGCAAGGCAAGCGAAGATGTTTGGGTGGTATTGAATGGATTGCCCCGGCATGTGGGCCAAGCGAAAGCAATCGACGCCCTGCTTACGATTCAAGGCGTCGTTTGTCTGCATTGTTCGGCGGATGTCGTGCAAGCCCGGCTTGCAAACAACGTCGGCGGAGACCGCAGCAACCGATGTGATGACGATCTGGATCGAGTGCGAAAAAAGCTGGAGATCTTCGACCAAAGGACCGCGCCCTTGGTGGACCACTATCGTCAACAAGGCGTGCGCATTATTTCGATTGAAGTAACGCCCTTGATGACGGCCGAAACAGCTTGGCAGAAGTTTGAAGAAGCCCTGCGGTAAGCTACTCGGCACTGGAATTGCGATGGCTTACCGGTTGCCCTCGACCAATCGCGTCAGTTTGGTCACCTGAACGCGAACGCCCTCTAGATCGGGATTCAACCGCAAGGCCCGGCGAAAGCATTCCAAGGCGGAGACGGAGTTTTGCAGTTCGAGATAGGCTTGGCCCATGCTCGTGGCGGCAACAAAGTGGTAAGGATTGATCTCGAGTGCTTGGTGGCAATCACGAATCGAATCGACGAATCGCCCTTCGGCGAAATGCGCGACCGCCCGTTGATGCCACGCCTCGGCAAACCAAGGGGCGCGTTCGATCAGCACGGTTGCTCGCAGGATTGCATCTCGATGGAGTTGTGCGGCGTTAAGACGAACGACCACGTTGATTTCTTGCCGATCGGCTTCACTGCCTACACGAGTCCACAAGGTACGAATGCCATTTTCAGCAAGGGTGCGAACGGTGCGATCTTGATCATGCAGAGCGCAACCCAGGGTATGGTTCGAATCGTAATCACCCATAAACCCTAGCGCGAGTACGGCCGCCCGACGAGTTTCGCGGGCCGAATGACGTGTAAGACGCTGCAACGTTCCCGCGGCATAGCGTTTCGAGACTTGGGCGACGAAATCGGTCGCATCCTGGTTTTCCAGGTACTGTTGGTACAGTTCCATCAACAACGGCGACCGAGCGGAATTGGTGCTCACGCGACTCTCTCCCAAAAACAAAAGCCACACCCCTTTGAGCTATTCTCCGATTGTAATCACAAACCACAGCGAACTCCAATAAATTTCCGATTTCTCGGCAAACGTTTTTGGGGGGGGCGAAAGAAAAGAGTAATATAGAAGAAGTGAATCACTTCCCAGTATCCCCGCCATTGAGGGGACCAATGAAATCCCGTAGCTCAAAATTATGTCCACTTTTTCAGGCCGTCGCCCTAACGGTGGCCGGAGAACTGCAAAAT
>CAZNMP010000325.1:0-4077 GCA_964573875.1 uncultured Planctomycetaceae bacterium
GACAAATACGCAAGCGCTGCGGGCGATAGTGGAATAGTTTGCAGGGCAACCAATGCTAATCCGGCGACCAAAAGCGACGTAACACTTGTCGGTCGCCATGTCGCGTCCTTGCTCAAACATTGGCGGACAGACCAAGCCCAGGCCGCCGTCACGGCCAGGATGGTCAACATCAATTGTCCGACGGCGTGGCGGCCGCCCAGCAAGAGCGGAACAAGGAATATCACACCGGCCAAACTGCCGTCAACTGCTTGAAGCAACAATGCGTCAAGAGTTTGTCGCGTCATCCGATGCATGGCTTCGACTCTTTTTTCGCTGCAACTACGTCAGAATGTCTTGATCGAGGATCCAAAGCTGAAGTGGATGAAGCTCTGGATCGTGCTGATGAGAACGGTCATCGGCGTGCGTTCGACCGAAACCGTGTCGCCCGGCGCAAGTGGGATATTGTCGCGGCCGTTCTTCGCCGCCTGCAGGCTGACGGCAATTCGTACGGGCTCGGGAGCATTCGGCATCCGGCGGATTACGATGATTTCCTCGGCCACGGGATTCGAAACGCCGCCGGCCAGGGCCAAAGCATCCAAAACGCGGATTTCCTGATTGGTTGGATAGACATATTCGCCTTGTTTCGTAACCAATCCGATCACACGCACGGGCCTGAGCGTGCGTTTCATTACATTCACCACGTCGCCGTCGTGTAGTTCCGGCAGCGGTGTTCCCCCGGCCGATGCGGCCGTAAGGTCCACGGTCGTAATTGCGGGCTGTGCCGCATTCGCACCGATGGGTTGCTGATAAGAAGCCGCCACGGCGCCGTTGCCGGGATCGACAGCGGCGGTTTGCCGCGAATCGGTATGGCGGATTTCGACAATTGGACCAGCATCCTTGGATAAACCCTCCGCGGCAACCAAGGCCGCCATAAGCGAACTTGATCCGCGAGGCAATTCGTAGGAGCCTGGCTTCTTCACGGCTCCCACCACGGCCACCTTGCTGACGAAGCATTTTTTCATCGTCAAGGTGATGCAGGGCGTGCGGAAATAACCTCGTAGGATGCTCTCGGAATTGATCGTTTGTTCGGCCCGCCGCAAGTCCAGGCCTCCCACGCGCACATTGCCGACCAAGGGAACCGCCAGGGTGCCGTCGTCGGCCACGCGAATGGGCGTCGTGGCTGTCGTGAGCCTGCTGAAATCATTAACGATGCTTACATCCAACACGTCGCCCGGCTGAATGACATCGACACTCACCGAAGAACTGGCGAGTCCTGAAAGATTGATGGTTTCGAGATCCAGAACGGTAGGTGCGGACAACACCGCCGGAAGATTAGCCGCTTGATAGATTCCCGATTTACAGCCCGATCCTAAAAACGCGATTGCCAGCAATGCCGACAGATAGCCGAGGCCACGCGCGCGTTGGTAAGGCGGGTGCTGCATGACGATATGCCGTTTAATATTTTAAAAAAACAACCTTGGAGCTGGAAAGGTCAGCGCATTATGTCATGGGGGATAGGAACGTCGGAGAAGGGTTCAGGTTCGTCTGCGACGTTTCTTCCCAACGGTTTCCATCGTTTAATCCGCCAACTTGATCCACTCCCCGTTCTTTTCCGGCGACTGCCGGTGGTTTTAAAATCCCACTTGAATAGGGGGCGAAGAATAACGCACAAACCTTCGGGGAGTCAAGAGCATTCAAAAGGGCGAAAAATGCCTCTTTGAGTTGCTTGTCTCTGTGTGTATGCGCAGCTTGGGATGTGTGGGTTGGGCTGGCAATGTGAGATAATTTATTCTCTTTATGTCAGTTCTGCCGGATTTGCCAAAGAATCGTGTTGTAACAGGCCGACCAATAAACCCCAGGCGGGTGTTTTACGCAGACAAATTATGCGTGGGCATCGCCTGGGAAGGGAGAACGAAGTTCAAGGTTTTCGGTTTGCATTTTCATGCTTCCAAGGGCAAGAGGGAGCCCTGGTCCGCTTCGGCGGCAACCAAAAGCATGAAATGAGGAACTGAATGCCTTGGGCGCGGAATATCGCTGTTGGATTTTATGTTTGCGGCCTTGGCCGCCTCATGGAGGGGGGAACATTATGAGGTCTCTGGTTTTGTCGCTACTTGTGACAAGTTTGATTGTGGGGTGCCAAGCGCCGTGCAAAAACACGTTGCCGCCGGCTAATATGGTCATGCACCCCGGACCGGGCGTGGATGGCCCAGGACCCGGTGTGATGACATATCCGACTAACGCACCCGTACCTAACGCCTCGTCCCAAGTGGCGTTTGTTGGGCCCGAGGGCATGTCCGTCACGTGGGATATCAGCGCACCTGGTGCGTTTGATTAGCAGCCGTTGGTTTGCCCCGGCCGCTACAATTTCCCGCAAGCCGCGATCTACCGGCTGAAGGTCAACAACATTCCGGGCCGTCCCGGCGTGGAGTTGTATCCGACGCTGGAAGTCGGTCCGATGTTGCCGCGCACCGATGCCTTCCTGGCGCACAACGCCATTCCGGTTCAGTTCACCGAGGAAGACTTCGACCAAGTGTTGAGCGGCAACTTCGTAACGAAGGTAATCTACTTGCCGGACCCCGAATACCAAGAATTGGCCCTGGCGGGCGTCGAAACCTTGGTGAGCACACGTCTTGATCCGGGCGTGGATCCGATCGTTGAAGCCGACCGTCGCGGCGCCATTTTGGCCATCGCTCGGTTGGGTAACAAAGATTTACAGGTGCCGACCGATCAGGTGCAAGAAGACGGCGTTGCCACGGCTTCCTATCAATGCCCGACCGGCGGCGAAGGTGCTCCGGCCGCTCCGATGGGTGTCGCGACAGGCAATCCCGCTCCGATGCCGATGGGTTATGTCTCCGGCGTTACCGGCCCGCAATATGGTTCGCCCATGTGCGGCACGCCGATCGGCTTGCCTGGACCGCCGAGCGTACCGATGGGAGTTCCCGCCGGCTTGCAAAAGCACGTGATCAAGAACCATACCAAGGTTCATATTCCGAAACCGACCGACAAGGTCGTCGTCAACGTGAAACAGAAGCCTGGTTATAGCTATCCGAAGCCCGCCGATCACGTTCGCATCGTCGAACGCACCGGTGCGGGTCTTGGCCGGTACAAGCAACCCTTGAGCGACCGCCGTGAATGCGTCAAACCGGGTTGCGAAGAAGAAGCGTGCGAAGGAGATTGCCCGACCACTAGCGCTGTTCCGGCCACGACGGCGGCGCCTTGCCAAGATGCAACCTCCAATTGCACGAAGTAGTCAGTAACCGAGTGAAGCAGGTCGAGCAAAAGCATGGCCTGCGGATGAAAATAGTGATTTGGCGAGCCATGATGATGCTCGACTCGCCATGTAGTTGCGAATGTAATGATGGGTGCGTAAACGCACCGCGGTTCGCCTGAATAAATTCGCCTTTACTTTTCCTCCACCTTCTAACCACCAACGACTCGTGATAATGGTCCGATCCATCCGCTGTCTCACAACCGTGGCGAAATGCTCCGGAAGAAGAGTTGCCGGCAGGATGGCGTTAGTGTTGTGGTGCTTGAGCTTAGCGGCAACGCTCCAGGCTCAGCAACCGCAGGTACACTATCTCCATCACGGTGTAATGCCGCCGGGAGCGATTGGTAGTCGGCAACTCCAGCGGGGCGGACCATTGCCCGGGTACTTCCAGCCGGTGGAGATCAAGGTTCCCAAGGGGGCCTTGATCTCGCTGGCGGTGGAAGGACGGTTCGACGAAGCTCAGCCAAACGCACGCCGCGTGGGAATGCTCATCGGAGGCGTTTATCGGCTCCGAATCATGAACCTCGCTCTGGCCGAGGGTGCGGAAGTCTTTCCTACGATTGAAGTCATCGACCGACTTTATCCGCCGCAAGGTCAGGAAGGCCGCTTCGCCATTCCCATCGAACTTACTGCCGCGGATTTGAAGTTGGCCCTTGACGGCAAGTTCGTTACCCGCGTGATTTTCCTCGAAGACCCGCAACGTGCGTTGCCGTCGCGTGAAAATCCGCAAGAACAAAATTGGTTCGAGACCGCGCCGGGGCAAGATCCCTTGGCCGTAGCCGACGGACTGGGCCGCCCAGTGGCCATTCTTCGATTAGGCGGACGGCTTC
>CAZNMP010000326.1:0-4057 GCA_964573875.1 uncultured Planctomycetaceae bacterium
CTTAAACTCGAACAGCCCTCGCAGCGTCATCAAGTCACGGCTCTGGTTGTTCACCGCTTCGGCATACTCCTCGTAGAGCTTCGGGTTGTTTTGAATCACCGAATGCTGAAGCTTGATCACCGTTTCCGGGTTCCAAAGATGCTTCTCACCGTCGAGACGGAAGTGATACTCGCCGCCAAAATCCAACGCGAGCGAACCGGGCTCGGGCGATTCGAATCCCGCGCGATGACGTTCGAGGGCCTCGCGGGCGATCACGTCGAGTCCGCACCCTTCGATCTGCGACGCCGTGCCGGTGAAATACTGATCGATCACCGCATGGTTCAACCCAACGGCCTCGAATTGCTGCGCGGCATGATAGCTGCGCAACGTCGAAATGCCCATCTTCGAGATGGTCTTGAGAATGCCCTTCTTAATGGCCGTGATATATTGGTCGGTCAACTGATCGACCGGCACATTCTGGGGCAAATCGCCGTCGGCATGAAGTTTTTGAATCGCCTCGAACGCCAAATATGGATTGATGGCATTCGCGCCATAGCCGCACAGCAGGCTGAAGTGCATAACTTCGCGCGGCTCGCCGCTTTCCACCACGATGCCCACCTGGCTTCGCAACCGGCGACGCAACAAACCGTGATGCAATGCGGCGGTCGCCAAAAGGCTGGGAATCGCGGCCATCTTCGGTGAAACTTCATGGTCGCTGATGACCAACAGCGAAGCTCCCTCGGCAATCGCCTTCTCGGCGGCATCCACCAATCCATCCAAAGCCTTGCGCAACGCCCGAACGGGATCCGGTTCGACAGCCGAAAACAGCGCCGGCAATGTAACCACCTGGAAGTCGTCGCGATTCGCCGAGCGAAGCCGCTCCATGTCTTCGTTCGTCAAAATCGGATGCGTCAACTTCAACTGCCGGCAATGCTCCGGCGTTTCGTCCAACAAATTACGCTGACGCCCCGTGTACGACATCAACGACATCACCAACCCTTCGCGCAATGGATCGATCGGCGGGTTGGTCACCTGGGCAAACAACTGCTTGAAATAATTGAAAAGCAGCTTGGGCCGATCCGACAGCACGGCCAGCGGCGTGTCGGTGCCCATCGAGCCGACCGGCTCTTGGCCGTTGGCCGCCATGGGGCACAAAATCATCTTCATGTCTTCGCCGGTGTAGCCGAAGGCACGAAGCCGTTCGGCCAATGTCTTCGGGTTGATCGGCAACGGCTTCGAAGGCTGGAACAAACCTCGCAATTCGATCCGGTTTTCCTCCAACCAGCGGCGATAGGGCTTCTGACGCGATATCTTGCCCTTGATCTCGTTATCGACGACGATGCGACCTTCTTCCGTATCGACCAGGAACATGCGTCCCGGCTGAAGACGCCCCTTCTGCTGGATCCGCTCCGTCGGAAACTCGATGACGCCCGTCTCGCTGGCCAAGACGACCAGCCCGTCGGTCGTCACGACGTACCGGCAAGGCCGCAAACCATTGCGATCCAACGTTCCGCCAACCAACCGGCCATCGGTAAACACCATCGCGGCCGGACCGTCCCAAGGCTCCATGATCGAAGAGTGATATTCGTAGAACGCCCGCTTGTCGGTCGAAATATAGTAGCGCGGACCAAACGCCTCGGGGATCATCATCATCAGCGAGTGTGGCGCGGACCGACCGGCGCGGACCAACAACTCCATGGCGTTGTCGAAACAGGCCGAATCGCTGCCGCCCGGCTGAAGGATCGGAAACAGTTCAGTCATGTTGTCGGTCAACTGAGGCGCCGACATGTTCTTTTCACGTCCCTGAAGCCGATTGGCGTTGCCTCGCAACGTGTTGATCTCGCCGTTGTGAGCGACCATGCGGAACGGCTGCGCAAGCCGCCAACTGGGGAACGTATTCGTACTGTATCGTTGGTGAACGATACAAAGAGCCGTCTGCACCCGACGGTCGGCTAGATCGGGATAATAAGCGAACAACTGCGGTGCAAGGAACATGCCCTTATAGACGATCGTGCGGCAGGACATCGAGGGCACGTAGAACTCGTCGGCCTCGGCCCCCAATACTTTAATAATGCGATTTTCAATCCGCTTGCGCGCAACATACAGCTTGCGTTCCAAGGCCTCGTCTTCCAGCCCTTGCCCCTCGATAAACGCCTGGCGAATGACCGGCTCGGCCGCACGCGCAATATCACCCAAACATCCATTCTCGGAGGGCACGTCGCGCCACCCCAGAAGCTTCAATTTTTCCTCGGCCAGCACTTCGGCAAAAATCCGCTCGCATTGGTGACGCGCTTCCTCGGCCTTGGGCAAAAACAACATCGCCACGCCGTACTTTTTTGGCTCGGGCAAGCGAAATCCCAAATCACCCGTCACCGCGGCAAAATACTCGTGCGGTATCTGCAAAAGAATTCCCGCACCGTCGCCCGTCGATTCGTCGGCCCCGGCCGCACCGCGATGCATGAGATTCAACAACACCTGCTTGCCGTGTTCGACGATGGCATGATCGCGACGGCCCGAGATATTGACGACTGCCCCGATGCCGCAGGCGTCATGTTCCCATTGCGGATCGTACATTCCCTGAGCTTTTGGCACGGTGACGATTACTCCCAAAGCTTCGTAGTGATATTGCTAGCGATAGACAAAAACCAAGTAGGGCAACTTGCCGCGTATTTTGCTGGAGCGTGTTCCAGGAATGACGCGGGCCGCAAGCGGCCCCACTACACGCTTACGTGGCGCGCAGACTACTGTTATCTTATGCAGAAAGCAGCCAAAAAAACTGCCCCCCACCTCATTCCATATTATCATTAGAGAGCCTAATGTCAATAGAATGCCTACATTAGTTTTACTTATGATCCATTAACCCGACTTAATTCAGCCTGTCTCCTCGTTCCAACGACTCCTGCGCTTTACTCCGTTGCTGAGAATATCCTCATCCCGATAAATTGCCCAGAGCCCCCCCGTCTTGGCTGTATTTTCCTCTTAAAAAACCCCTTCAACGGCAAAATAATAGATCATCTCGGTAATTAGACACTTGTTAGTTGCATTTCGGGCATGGGTCTGAATATGATCGAAGAAGGCACATTGTTTTCATTCAATCACCCTCAACTCGTTTGTAGCGTAAAAGAATCCCCAATGAGGGAGGAAGATCCATGCTCGTTAAGAAATTAATGATTACAGGAGTCGTGGCTTTTCTGGCCGCCAGCGTCGGTATTTTGTCGCTGCTGCTCACACAGTCCGCCCCGACTCGCCCCCCCGTCGAAAAACCTTTGCCCGAGGCCGTAATTGTCTTTTGTTTTCGCGGCAAGGACACTCCCGAAAAAGAGATAAAAACTTACCCTGAGCAGGGTGTCATTGTCGGCCCTCGAAAAACCATAACCGCGACAAAAGACAAAGATACCGCCAAGCCCAAAGACGGTAACAAAACCAAAAGCACGGCCATAGACAGCCCTACCACGAAAACCAAGACCGCCGCTGCAATAGATACAGACAAAGCCACCGCCAAACCCAAAACCATCGCAAAAACCAAGGATTCGGCCAAAGACAATAACGCGGCGAAAACGAAAACCAAGGACTCGGTAAAAGACAATAGCGCAGCAGAAACAAAAAACACGAAAAAAGAGGCCGAGAAGACCGCCGAGAAAAAACCCGCAAGAGTTCCGGAAAAAGCTACTGAAAAGACTCCTGCAAAAGATACCGTAAAAGCTCCTGCAAAAGAGGCTGTAAAAGAGACTGCAAAGGGAGCCGAGAAGGAAAAGAAAAAAGATCTGGCCGCCCTGGCCGACAAAATCGAAAAATACACCAAGGAAGTCGTTGATAAACACTTCGCCGACGCTCTCGCGGACGGCACTCTGGTCTGGAAGGTCTTGGACTATCAGTCGCCCAAGAATGCCTCGCTGGTCCAAGAGTTTATGGTGAAAAAAACCTGCATCGTCGTAGGCGACGCCCGCCCCGACGGCTCGGGCATGGCGACGAATCTGGAAAAAAAGGTTTGGGAACTAGTCGATAACAAAGAAGAATTCCAAAAATACGTCCGCGATTTCATTCAAAAAACCCTGAAACCGGAACTTGAACTCAAACC
>CAZNMP010000327.1:0-4030 GCA_964573875.1 uncultured Planctomycetaceae bacterium
ATCATGCGCCCGCTCGAAGGCGATGGCCCGGCCCACGGCGATGGTCATATCGGCAAACATTTCCGGCCCGCTGCGCCGCAAACGCAACTGGATAACGTCTTCAACCCCGGCGACTTGCTTGGCGGTTGCAACGACTTGATCGTGGAGCGAGCCCGGCACGCTGTCCAGCAAATCGTCCACCGACTTTTTGCCAAGCTGGTAACTGACCACAATCACGATCGCAGCCACGCCCAAGGCGGCCGTGGCATCGGCCTGGGCAAGCCAAGGCATTCCCCAGGATTCGCTCAAGGATACGCCGCAAAGCCCCAACAGTACGACGGCCGAGGACCAGATGTCGGTCGAAAAATGTAAAGCGTCGGCCTCGAGGGCCTGGCTGGAGTATTTGTCGGCGGCTTTCTTCAAGGCTCGTGAACGCGAGTAGTCCACGACGATCGACAGGATGACGACCAGAAAAGCCCAAAGGTTCGGATCGACTTCAACCTTTTCGGCGAAGAAGAGCCGTTCGACCGCCTCGTTGATGATCCAAACGCACGTGACCAAAAGAAGCACGGTTTCGAACAGAGCCGACAGGTTTTCGATTT
The DNA here is from genome assembly GCA_964573875.1 of uncultured Planctomycetaceae bacterium. Lineage (GTDB taxonomy): Bacteria > Planctomycetota > Planctomycetia > Pirellulales > Thermoguttaceae > CAYWGR01. Next base: position 582 of record CAZNMP010000327.1, read on the forward strand.
TGCCGTGGCCGTAGGAATGTTCGCGGTCGGCAGGCTTACCGGAAACGCGGACGGCCCAAAAAGTCACGCCGGCGGCAACCAGATCGAGCCCGGAATGCGCGGCCTCGGACAGGATGCCCAAGCTGTTAGTCCAAAGTCCGACGCCCAGCTTCGTGCCGGTCAATAAAACCGCCGCCAAAAGCGACGACATCGCAACCCAGCGTTTGTCGTGATCGGCTTGCGTGAGGGACGTAGGCTCGGAAGTGTTGGACATGGGACACGGCTTGGGGAAAGACACGACATGTTCCAAAGCTCCGGCTTCGAAACGCAGTAACGATCATTTATTTTCAAGCCGGAGCTTGCGTGATGGAAAGTCTATTGCTGTTGATCCACATTAGGCGGCGCATCGGGAGTCATAATGACCGCCACTTTCAATGTGCCGGTGCGCAAATGCTTGTGGATCGCTTTCAACTCAGCGCGGATATCCTTCAATTGATCGAGGACTTTTTGATCGTCGATTTGCGATGATTCATCATCTTCCGCCGCGACGGCGGCCGGAATTCCTTCATAGGAACTCAGAACGCATCCCAAAACAATACCGACGGCGACCAGCATCGACCAACCAAAACAACGGTTCATCATGAATTCCTCCGTGAAAGAACATGAATTCGTTCAGGATCGAAGCCCCAAAGCAAACGGAGGATTATAGCAACAGACTGGGGATCAATGCTATGGCATTGCCCGGTCTGCTCGGCGAAACGAGGAACCGTCCGTTTCTGATCTGTTCCTTAATATATGGCATAAATAAAGCGGAAAAACACTACACATCTGGGTGGAGGGGGTGAGGAAAAGGTCGGATTTCGCGGGTAGAGCCAATCAAATTGGCAAAAATCGGAAATATCCGCCCCCCCTAGGAAAAATGCCGGTTGCTTGTGCAGATATCGCAACCTATCTATTGATCGAGAGAGGGGGAGTTTTATTCGCCTTGCACGACCCCTAAACCACGGTCCTGCAAGTCCTGCTCTCCCCGGGGCAATATGTAGTGGTGGACGAGGGCAGCCTATGGCATTCACATTTTTCTTCCGCGATACGCAAATCCTCGAGACCTTGATCGATCATGCGTTGCCGGTCTTGCAGGGACACAGCCGCATCCGCATTTGGGACGCCGGTTGCGCTCATGGACCGGAACCGTATACGCTGGCCATTTTGCTGCGGGAGAAGATGACGGCTTGCCAATATAGCAGCGTTCGCATTCAGGCTACGGATGTCGAGCCGATGTTCGCGCCCACGGTCACCCAAGGCATTTATCCCGAAAGCGAGCTGAAACGCATTCCCGAGAACTTGTTCAAACGCTACTTTCGGGCGACCTCGAAACCCGGGATGTATCAGATCGTCGAGGAGATACGTTCGAGCGTCCAATTCGACGTTCATGACTTGCTTTCGATGGAGCCCCTCCGCGGCGATTTCCATCTGATTGTTTGCAAGAATGTGCTTTTGCATTTTCAAGAATCGCAGCGATGCAACGTGCTGCGAATGTTTCATCAATCGCTCCGTGACGACGGATTGTTGGCCACCGAGCACACCCAAAAGATGCCGGACGGCGTCTGTACGCTCTTCCGGCAGGCTAGTTCCAACTGTCAGGTGTTTTTTAAGGCGAAACGACGACTGGAAAGCAATCTGGCGGCCCCTCCGGTCCGTCGTCATAGCTGGTGGAGGACGCCTGAAATGGCATAAACCGCGTTATCCGAAAGCCAGAACGTTCGACATGCAAACCCCAATGCCGGCCGGCAAGTCGAGCGTCAGAATCATGTATCCCATCCGGTTCGGCGCATTACACCCATTGTTTCACTACGAAACACACAAGGAGACTGGAGAATGTTCGCTAAGATGAAAACAGGTACGAAAGTGTTGGCGGGGTTTATCGTCGCCCTGGCGGTCGCCATCGTCGTCGGTCTGGTCGGCTATCAAGGCATCGACAAGCTCTCGACCGATGTGGATGAGATCGGCTTGGTTCGCTTGCCGGGCGTCCAGAGCTTGAATTTGGTCGTATCCGGCCAGCTTCAAGTCGGTTATGCGGTGCGAGGTCTCTTACATCCGCAATACATGGCCCCCCAAGTCCGTGCTCAACAGTACGAACGGTTCAACGTCGGCTTGAAAGAAGCCGAGGAAGGGCTTCGGGCGTATGAGCCGCTGGCGAAGACGTCTGAAGAGGCCGTCATGTGGAAGGAGTACCAGGGCCTTTGGGATGCATGGAAGAAAACCGTAGTGGATCTTGAAGAGGTTTCGCGTCAGAAAGACCAATTGGTCGCAACCGGCCTGAAGCTCAGCGACCCCAAGGTGTTGGCGGTCGATGCCAAGGCGATGGAAATGGCCAAGGGATCCCGTGATGCCATGAACGCCTCGTTGGCCAAGCTGCGCGATCTCGTTGCTTTCAATTCCGAACTCGCGCAAAAGTTGGTCAAGGAAGCATCTGCTGATGCTTCGTCCAGCATCACCTACATGTTTTCCACGATTGCCGTCAGTGCCATCGGCCTTCTGCTGCTCGGCACATTTATTGCCATGAACATCTCGAAGGTGTTGGGTTTGGTCGTCGGCGAAACAGGCCGCTTGACCCAAGCCACGATCGACGGCAAGCTTCAGATTCGCGGCAATCCCGAGTTGGTGCCGGTCGAATTCCAGCCGATCTTGGTGGGCATCAACAACATCCTCGATTCGGTTATCACCCCGCTGAACATGGCCGCCGAGTATATCGATCGGATCAGCAAGGGCGATATCCCCGAGAAGATCACCGATTCGTACAACGGCGACTTCAACGAATTGAAGAACAACCTGAACCAGTGCATCGAGGCCATCCGCGGCCTGATCGCCGAGGCAAACACCTTGTCGAAGGCCGCCGCCGACGGCGAACTCGACGTGCGTGCGGACGAGACCGTCTACCAGGGCGAATACCGCCGCATCATCAGCGGCATGAACCGCACTCTGGAAGGCTTCTCCGAGCCGTTGCAGGACATCAGCCAATCGTTGCGTCTGATGTCGGAGAAGGATTTCACGACGCCGGTTACCGCGGAATATCCCGGCGCCTACGGCGCGCTGCGCGACAACGTGAATGCCGTGATTGCGAACATGTGCGCCGCGATCGAGCAGATCACCGAGAGCGCCGGCCAATTCGCCGAAGGCTCGCGGACGATCGCCGAAAGCGCTCAGACATTGGCCCAAGGCGCGCAAACGCAAAGCGCCAGCGTCGAGGAGATGACCGCCTCGACCGAGGAATTGTCCCGGTCGGTCAATGCGGTTAAGGAAAACGCGAACGAGACCACGAAGGTCGCGGCCAAGTCGAACCAGTTGGCGGCCGAAGGCGGCAAGGCGGTCCAAAAGTCGATCGAATCGATGGAGCAGATTCGCAACAGTTCGCAGAAGATCAGCGAGATCATTCAGGTGATTTCGGAAATCGCCAGCCAGACCAACTTGCT
>CAZNMP010000328.1:0-4014 GCA_964573875.1 uncultured Planctomycetaceae bacterium
TTGGCTGCGCGACATCTCTCAGGTGTACGCCCAGTTTGGCGGCATGGTTTCGGGCAACCGCTTCGAGCTGACCGAAAACGTCCAACTCGACCAAGCTGACAACGCCGTGATGATGCAATGGGAACGCGCCAAAGTCCTGCTGAACGACCGGCAGTGGGACGAAGCCGTCGAGATTCTCTGCCAACTGGCTGAATCCTCCGAAGGCAAGCTCCTGGGCATCACCAGCCGCCGTTTCATCGGCCTGCGCGAATGGTGCCAGTTGCAGTTTGCCGCCTTGCCGCCCGATGCCCTCAAACGCTACCGCGCACGCATCGATCCAGCCGCCCAGCGATGGTACGAGCAAGGAATCGCCGAACGCAATCCAGCCCTGTTGCGGAATGTCGTCGAACAGGCGTTCGCCAGCAGTTACGGCGATAAAGCCTTGTACGCCTTGGGCGAAATGGATTTGGAACGAGGCGACTATACTGCAGCACGTTGGTGCTGGGAACGAATCTTGCCTTGCCCTCCCTCGGTCAAATCCACTTCCTGGCCCGCCTATCCCGATACAACCCTCGATCTCGCAGCCATCCGCGCCCGCTTGGTGCTGGTCTCAATCCTCGAAGGCTCTCAACACCCGAACTATCAACCGAACTCCCCACGGCCCATAAATGCCGAGGCGGCAAAAGCTGTCGGATTTGGTTCCAATACACGAGCGGCGGCCGAATGGACCGAATTTGCCCGCTTGCATCCCGATGCTCGCGGACGCTTGGGCAATCGCGAAGGCAAATACGTCGATCTTCTGAAAACCTTGCTCGACGAGAGCAAGACTTGGCCCCCCGCTGCATCCAATGCGGACTGGCCTACGTTTGCTGGCAACCCAACGCGTAACAAAAATGCTTCGCCATTGGCCGACTTGGGTACCGTCGCATGGCGGACGGGGCTCATCGCAACAAGGCTAGTCGATCGGCCGCCGCCGAAAACACTTGGCGAAGATCCCTGGCATCCGTTGAGTTTTTACTCCATGCATCTCGGAGGTCGAGTTTTTATCAGTGACAGCCAGCGCATTCGAGCCTTGCGACTTGATACAGGTCGCCCCGTCTGGGGTGATGCCACAATTTATCGAAGCCAATCCGAGGAAAACACCGAAACGCCGTCGCCCTACGATGTGCTTGGTATTCCGCGTTATACGTTGACCGTCTATCAAGACAAACTCTTCGCCCGCATGGGTTCAACGATTACCGGCTTCCCTCAAAGTTCCACCCCCGCTGCCGTGCGGCCGGGAAGCCTTGTCTGCTTGGATCTAGCAACCGAAGGCCGACTCCTCTGGAAAATCGCTCCCGAAACCGGTTGGGCCTTCGAAGGCGCTCCCATCGCCGATTCCGGCGGCGTTTATGTGGCTATGCGGCGTGAAGACATTCGGCCGCAAGCCTTTGTCGCCTGCTTCGACGCCGGCTCCGGCCGATTGCGTTGGCGGCGTTTCATCTGTAGTGCCGAAACGCCCGCTCGCGGCGCCTTCTACGAAATTACGCATAACCTTCTCACGCTTGCCGGCGGACGTCTTTACTACAACACCAATCTCGGCGCGGTCGCGGCCCTCAACGCCGATGACGGACGCCTAGCCTGGGTTGCCTTATATCCCCGCGAGCGTCGCGGCGATTTGGCCAAGCCGGCCCCGCATTGGCGTCGCAGTTTAACCCCCTGCGTTTTCGACCGAGGCATCCTCTACGTCGCCCCCGCCGACAGTCCCCGGATCTTCGCCTTCGACGCCGCTTGCGGACAAATGCTTTGGCAAACCGGCACCGAAACCGAAGATGTTTACGATCTACTCGGCGTCACGGGCGATTGGCTCGTGGCCGGCGGTCGCAGGCTGTTTTGGATCAGCCTCAAAGAAGAAGATCGCGGCCGTGTCAAACACGTCTGGCCCGATAGTGCCGAACGTCCCGGCTACGGTCGCGGCTTGTTGGCCGGCGATGCCGTCCTCTGGCCGACGCGCGACAAGCTGTTCATCTTCGATCAACAAACTGCCCAGCCCCGAAAAACCATCGACTTGCTCGCCCTCGGCGTCACCGGCGGCAACCTTGCTACGGCCGACGGCCGCCTGTTGATCGCCACCGCCAACGAACTCATCGCCATCGGTCCGTTTGCAAAAAAATCCAGCGACGAAAAGCCGCCGCCCACTGTAAACTGAATACGGAATACTCAAAACTGATTACTGATAACTGTCAACGAAAAACTATCATGTCCGAACACGACGATCTCCAAGCCGTTCATGAACTCAACGAGGCCTACCGCCTTATCACCGAACAACTCGGCCGCGTCATCGTCGGCCAGCATCAGGTGATCGAAGAACTGCTAGTGGCCATGTTCGCCCGAGGGCACTGCCTGCTGCAAGGCGTACCCGGGCTGGCCAAAACGTTGATGATCCGCACCTTGGCCGAAACCATGGCGCTCGAATTTCGCCGCATTCAGTTCACGCCCGACCTCATGCCGTCCGACATCACCGGCACCGAGGTGATTCAAGAAGACCGCAAGTCGGGCAATCGCGAATTCCGATTTCTCAAAGGCCCCATCTTTGGCAACGTGATTCTGGCCGACGAGATCAACCGCACCCCGCCGAAAACGCAAGCGGCATTGCTCGAAGCGATGCAGGAATACCAAATCACCGCCGGCGGAAAGCGACACGAGCTTGCCCAACCGTTTTTCGTGCTGGCCACGCAGAATCCCATCGAACATGAAGGCACCTACCCCTTACCCGAGGCCCAACTCGACCGATTCATGTTCAACACCTACGTCGATTATCCCGACGAAGAAGAGGAATTCGACATCGTCCGCCGCACCACCGCCGATATTAGCGCCACGGTGACGCCAACGCTTTCGGCCGAGCGGATTTTGGAGCTGCAAAAGATCGTGCGCCGCGTGCCGGCCGCTGAGCATGTCGTGCGTTACGCCATGAAGTTAGCTCGGCTCACCCGCCCGAACAAAAACGACGTGCCGCAGTTCATTCGCGACTACGTCAGTTGGGGCGCCGGTCCCAGGGCCAGCCAATATATGGTCCTCGGGGCCAAAGCCCGCGCGGTGCTGCACGGCCGCTTCCATGCCGATATCGACGACGTCCGAGCCGTTGCCTTGCCCGTGCTGCGGCATCGCATCGTTACCAATTTCAACGCCGAAGCCGAAGGCATCAAGCACGACGACCTCATCCGCCGCCTGCTCGACACCGTCGGCAACAATGCAAGCGGAGAAAATTCGCCCGTATTTCGGAAATCGTAATCATGTCAAGAGCCTCATCCCTACTCGACCCGCAAATGCTTGCCCGGCTGCATGGTTTGCCGCTGCGCGCTCGCTCGATCGTCGAGGGATATGTCTCCGGCGTGCATCGCAGCCCCTTCCACGGTTTTTCGATCGAATTCGCCGAGCATCGCGAGTACTCTCCCGGCGACGACCTCCGCTACCTCGATTGGAAAGTCTTTGGACGAACCGACAAATACTATCTGAAACAATTCGAGGAAGAAACGAATCTGGTTTGTCACTTGCTGCTCGACACCAGCGAAAGCATGCGTTACCAAAGCTCGGCCGCACCGATGTCGAAGCTCGACTACGCCCGTCGCGCGGCCGCCGCCTTGGCCTACTTGGTGTTGCATCAACAAGACAGTGTGGGCCTCGTAACTTACGACCGCGAAATCCGTTCGCGGGTCCGCGCCAGCAGCAACCCTACACATCTCAAGGATATTCTCGACGTGATGGAAACCGCCGAACCCGAGCGCACGACTTCCACCGGCCCGATATTTCACGATTTGGCCGAGCGGCTGAAGAAACGCGGAATTGTGATCGTGCTAAGCGACTTATTTGACAACATCGACACGATGATGACCGGCCTTCAGCATCTGCGTCACCGCCGCCACGAAGTCATCCTGATGCACGTGCTTGATCCGGCCGAAGTGGATTTCCCTTTCGAAGACGCCATGCTATTCCGCGGCATGGAAGGATTGCCCGACGCGATGGTCGAGCCGCGAGCTCTGCGCAAAGCATACATGG
>CAZNMP010000329.1:0-4005 GCA_964573875.1 uncultured Planctomycetaceae bacterium
GGCTTGCCGACCGCTTTGGACAGCCGCATATCGGCGAAGGCCGCCATGCCGGCCGCCCTTGCGACATGGTGATTCTCGCCCTCGGCAAGTTCGGCGGCTGCGAGATGAACTACCATAGCGATCTGGACGTCATTTTCCTTTACGAAGCGGACGGACATACGCAACCGCTTCCCGGTCGGCCCGGCGGACAGGTCACCACGAATCAGCATTTCTTTAGCGAGTTGGGCCAGCGAATCATCAAAACGGCCGGCCGACTAACCGGCCTCGGGCGATTGTATGAAGTGGACGCCCGGCTGCGCCCCACCGGAAAAAGCGGCACGCTGGCCACCACCTTCGAGGAGTTCGCGCGCTATTTCGCCGGCGGCGGCGGACAGCTTTGGGAGCGGCAATCGTTGTGCAAAGCCCGCGTGATTTACGGCGCGCCCCGCGCGGCCAAAACGGCGATGGCTGCCGTATCCAAGGCGGCTTTCGCCCATCGTTGGCGGCGCGAAGATGCCGCCGCCGTGCGTGAAATGCGGCAGCGCCTTGAAAACGCGGCTGCCGCGCCCGGCGATTTGAAACGCGGCCCAGGCGGCATCGTCGATATCGAATTCCTCGTCCAAATGCTCCAATTGAAACACGCCCGGGGCAATCACGAACTGCGACAGCCCAACACGCTCGCCGCCCTTGCCGCCCTCTACCACGCCGACTTGCTTTCGGCCGACGACTACGATTTCTTCGACGCCAGTTACCGTCTCCTGCGCACCATCGAAGGCCGCCTGCGTCTGATGAATTCCACCGCCCGCGACCAGTTGCCCCAAGATCCCGTCGAGTTGACCAAACTAGCCAACCTGCTCCACTACCCCGACAGTGCCGGCTTGCTCCAAGACTTCGAAAATGCCACGCGCCAAACCCGCCAACGCTTCGACCACATCTTCGACGAGGCTTGAGCGGATGCCGCAGTGGTACTAAAATAATGTTATTGATGTTTGCTTGGATAACGAACCGGCCAGTCAACTTATTTGGCCCAGTTTTCGGCCTTCCGTTGGGCGGCTTCGGTTCATTGGCTGCGCAAATGTTAATAGAGTTGTCCGGGCCTCATTGCTTAGGAGTATTCCATGATTGCACAACCTTTTCCACCGGAACTTGAGCAATTCGTTGCAGAGCAGGTCGCCGCGGGTAATTATTCGACAGAGCAAGATTTAGTTGTTTGCGCCGTACGAGTCCTCAAGGATGTTCAGACTCGACAGCAAGAATTCCGTGAAGATGTACGGCGTGGAATGGAGCAACTTGAGCAAGGCGATGTTGTTGAATACGACGAGAATGAATTGCGTCAGTTATTCGACGAATTGCGGCAAATCGCCGCGAAACGTGTCGAAGCCGGCAGCGAGGGCCGCCAATGACCCGTTTTAGGCTCTCTCGCCAAGCCAAGTCCGATCTTGAAGGAATTGCCGTTTATATTGGCGATCGCAATGCACCGGCTGCAAATCGCGAATTGGAGAAGCTTCTTGATAAGTTTGCCGTATTAGGCAAGAATCCGCTGTTGGGGGAATTGCGGCAAGATCTCCCCGGTTCCCCGCACTGCTTTGTTGCCGGGAGTTTCCTGATCCTATACAAGCCAATGACCGACGGAATTGAAGTTGCTCGCGTAGTTCATGCCGCTCGCGATCTTAGAGCGCTCTTGCGCGAAGAATGAAAATTGGCGAAAGGAAATAGCCATGAAGCAAATTAGGCCCTATCCGCTTTGGATTGGCCATGCCGGTGACGGCCGTGCTTTTCAAGAAATATTCAACAAGGGCATCAAAGCTGTTGTTCAACTGGCAATGGAAGAACCGCCCCCGCAATTTCCCCGTGAACTCATTTATCTTCGTTTTCCTTTGCTGGATGGGGGTGGTAATGATCCCGCATTACTTCAATTTGCGATTAATTGCGTGGCAACCTTAATCCAACGTCGAATTTCAACATTGGTATGCTGCGGAGCAGGAATGAGCCGTTCCCCAGCAATCATTGCCTCCGCACTTTCAATAGTCGAGCATACTAATGCCGAAGAATGCTTGAGGCGAGTAACTCAAGCACATGCCGCTGACGTGTCGCCGGAGTTTTGGCAAACTTGTAGACATGCTATGTTTTGAAAATTACTCGGAGACGTCTACTGCCAATCATTGAGAAAAAAATGACCGCTTTTTATCTCGTTCCGAAGCTCCGGCTTCGGAACGTCACCAAGAGTTCGGATGGATTCCCAAGCTGGGGCCTAGGAACCAGGATAAAGGTGGCCACTGTCCTTCTTATTCAAACCGTCGCACCAACACTGCCGAAGCCTGACCTTGCGGCGTCACGCTCAAGTTGATGAAACTATCGCCCGGTTTGGCGTCACCGTCGCAAACGACGGCCACCGGACATTCGGCGTCGGGCGTCGTGTAGTTGAGCGTCGGGAAAAGATGGTCGTTCTGCATGGCCAACAAACTGGCGACCAACTCGATCATGCCGCTGCCCGCGCCCAGGTTGCCGAAATAGCTCTTCGCGGCCGTCACCGGCAATGGTTTCGCTCGCGAGCCGAAAACCTGGCCAATCGCTTTGGCTTCGTCAATATCGCAAGTGCGGGTGCTTAGACCGTGTGCATGCAGATGGCCCACGTCGTCGGCCTTTGCATTCGCGATCTTTAAAACTGCTTGCATTACGTTTTGCATCGCCGTATCGCGTTGGGCAACCAAATGCGGACCGGCCGCGGCACTCGATGCGGCGCTCATTACTTCACCATAAATCGTAGCGCCCCGGGCTTTGGCATATTCCAATTCTTCCAGCACGATGGCTCCGGCACCTTCGCCCAGCACCATGCCGCGACGGTCGCGGTCGAAGGGGCGACAGGCCGCCGACGGCTCACCGTCGCCGGTATAAACCTCTTCTTGCTGAAGCACTTGCATGGTCTTCATCGTATGCAACCGAGTGCCAGTGGCGCCGACCAGCATCACGTCGGCATGGCCCCGCTGAATAATCTGCTGGGCCTCGCCCAACGCCGCGTTGGCCCCCGCCTCGCGCAGCGTCAGCGAATTATTTGGACCGCGGAAATCGTTGTAAATCGCCAAATGACTGGCCGGCATGTTCGGCAGATACTTCAGCAGCCACAAGGGCGACATCTTGGCCAAACCCTCCGTCCCCCAACGGTCGAACTGGAACCGGCCCTGTTCGTCCAGACACTGATGAATCCCCTCGGTGAACTCCTCGGGAATCGAGAGCATGTAGTCGGCCCCAAACGAAATACCCGTCCGATCGGGATCGACCCCGCCGATCTTCAGCCCCGCGTCGGCCAATGCCAATTGAGCGGCGGCCACGCCCATTTGACACTCGCGACACATCACCTTGAGCCCCTTGCGGATTGATTTTTTCTGCTCTTTGTCCAAGGGGCCGAAATTGTCGATATCGCCCGTGAACTGCGGGGTTTCGCCGCCAAACGGAACCGGCAGGCTGCGGAATAGATCCAATGTGAACGGACCAATCCCGCTGCGCCCTTGCGACAAAGCCTCCCAAAGGGCTTCTTTGCTGCTGCCCAGCGGACTGATGACTCCCATCCCGGTGATAACAACACGTCGCGGGGCTATTGTCATGCACTCACCATCTCGATTGAATTCTTTTACCGTTATGCCTCTACGGAATTACCCTAGGGGACACCATTGTAATCCGATTGGAGATATGCGTCGAGGGCGAATAGGCAAACCAGGCCCACGCTTTGGTGGTATGCAGTGCCACTCGAAAGACGATGAAGCAGTGCCGGATAGTCTTTAGCTGCTTGTCAGGGCCAACCACCGCGAAAATCGTGCGATTCAGAAAAACGCAGGCCCAATCAGCCCAACCACCAACGTGTACAGTGGAAGAAGACCGGCGCGGCAAAACAAAGCGAATCAATACGGTCTAAAACGCCGCCGTGACCCTCGACCAGTGTGCCGTAGTCTTTAACGCCCCGGTCGCGCTTAATGGCTGATAGTGTTATGCCGCCGGCAAAACCCATCAGGGCGATCACGGCCGACATCG
>CAZNMP010000330.1:0-4004 GCA_964573875.1 uncultured Planctomycetaceae bacterium
TATGCCACACTAGTCGGGGGGGCGCAAGCCCAAAAAATCCCGGACAATACTGGGCTCTGCCAGTGTGGGGATTTCGCGTGATTACATACGGCGGCCAGCACTGGCAGAGCCAGTGGCACTCAATAAGCGGCTTGCCAGTGGCACTCACTAAGCGGTTTGTTGGGGGTGGCAACAACTTTTGGGACGGCGTGCTAGCCGCGCAAGAATCGCCAAGAGCAAACAACTTCCGGTTTTTTTAGAATGAGATGCACATCCCGGGAGCTGTTATAGCAAAATGGCGGGCCATCGCTTCGCTTGACCCGCCCTACCGAAAAGCAAAAAGGCGGGATATGGCTACGATTGACCCGCCCTACCGAAAACTAGGTTTCTTGGCATCCCTTAAACGTACTCCTAGCGAACTTGCCCGCATGTTGACTCTATTACACACCGCCGCGCACGATCGCCGGGACGGCTATCTGGTCGCGGTGGATCCCCGGGCAAAAATTCTCGCCGCGGTAGCCTTGTCGGTTGCGGTTGTGATCGCAAGGCGATGGGAGACCGTCGGTCTTGTGTTAGCCTCGGGGGCCGCAGGGGTTTTTTTCTGCGGATTGCCGCTGAGAATCGTCTTGAAGCGATTATTGCCGCTGAATGTGCTGATGGTGTTTTTGGTTGTGCTGCTGCCGCTCACAACGCCCGGCATGTCGGCATGGCAATTCGGCCCGCTTCGCTTTTCCTCGGAAGGATTGCGATTGGGCCTGATGATTGCAATCAAGGGCAACGCCGTGCTGATTACGTTCCTCGCTTTGTTGGGCACGATGGACCCCGTTGCCTTGGGACACGCCTTGGGGCATTTGCGCGTTCCGGCTAAACTAACGCATCTGCTGCTGTTTACCGTTCGTTATTTGGACGTGCTGCACCGCGAGTATTTGCGATTGCGCGCGGCCATGAAAGTGCGGGCGTTTCGGCCGCGGATGGACCGACATACCTACCGTTCGTTGGGCTACCTGGTGGGCATGTTGTTGGTGCGCAGTTTTGATCGGGCCGAACGCATCGCGGCCGCCATGAAATGCCGTGGATTTCAGGGCCATTTTTACATGCTCGACCATTTTGTTTTCACGCGGCGCGATGCGGCATTTTGCACGGGGGTCGTTCTGTTGCTGTTGTCGCTGCTGGGAATCGAGCTGACATGAGCCAACCGCTGTTCGAATTACACAACGTCGATTTCGATTACGACGCCGGCCGACCAGTGCTGCGGCAATGCAATTTTCGTTTCGAGGCCGGCCAACGCATGGCGCTGCGAGGCTCGAACGGCAGCGGCAAAACCACGCTCTTGCATCTGATCGTCGGATTATTGCGTCCCAAGGCCGGACAAATCGAAGTTTTTGGAAAGCCGCGAGCGGCGGAACACGATTTTCACGAGGTGCGGCAGCGCGTCGGTCTGTTATTTCAAGAGGCCGACGATCAGTTGTTTTGCCCCACCGTGGCCGAGGACGTTGCCTTTGGGCCGCTGAACCTTGGGCTGCCGCGCGATCAGGTGCGGCAACTCGTTGCGCAAACGCTGGACTCCGTGGGCTTGGCCGGCTACGAGCATCGGATCACCTACAAGCTTTCCGGCGGCGAAAAACGGCTGGTCGCACTGGCCACGGTACTGGCCATGCAACCGGAAGTGTTATTGCTGGACGAACCCACCTCGGGGCTAGACGAACGGGCCACGGAACGGTTGGTCGAATTGCTTGTCCGATTGCCGCAGGCGATCTTGGTTGTTTCGCATCAACCGGAGTTTTGCCGCCGTGTGGCCGACAGCACTGCCACATTGGTGGATGGTCGGATCGACATTTTGCCAAGAATGTAATCACGCCTTGCCTGCGGAATGCGCATGTCTAGTGTATTTCAGGCAGTGCCGACCATTCCTTAAATCTCTCTTATTCCTTATGGCATATAGCCTTACGGATTGCGCACGGCATTTTCTCGTCTACCCTGGCATCGTGTTTGCGAAAGAATGGCGACTGAGTAGCAAGTACGTCTGCGGGCCGTGCCAAGAAGAACCGGCATACGCTGAGCGTACTGGAAAATTACCATGCATCACCCTTTACCCCCTACCGAGGAGGGAACTGTGACACCGAAAGAAGTTTTGGCGTTATGCCGGGAAAAGAACGTGAAATCGATCGATTTACGTTTCATGGACTTCCCAGGGCTTTGGCAGCATTTTACCATTCCGGTCGATAAGCTCGACGAGGACGTCTTTGAAGACGGCTTGGGCTTCGACGGTTCGAGCATCCGCGGTTGGCAGGCGATCAACGAGAGCGACATGCTCATTGTTCCGCAGCCCGAGACGGCCGTGTTGGATCCGTTCTGCAAGTTGCCGACGTTGTCGATGATTTGCAACATTCAGGATCCGATCACGCGCGAAGATTACAGCCGCGACCCGCGGAACGTCGCCCGAAAGGCGGTCAACTATCTGAAGAGCACCGGCATCGGCGACACCTGTTTCATCGGGCCGGAAGCCGAGTTCTTCATTTTCGACGATGTTCGTTATGACCAAACCTCGAACAGCGGTTACTATTTCCTCGACAGCATCGAGGGTCAATGGAACCGCGGCCGGGACGAAGGTCCGAACCTGGGTTACAAGCTGCGTTACAAGGAAGGCTACTTCCCCGTTCCGCCGGCCGACCAGATGATGGACATCCGCAACGAGATGATGCAGACGATGATCGAGTGCGGCCTGGACGTCGAAGCCCAGCACCACGAAGTGGCTACCGGCGGTCAGTCGGAAATCGACCTGAAATTCGACACGCTGGTTACGATGGCCGACAAATGCATGATGTTCAAGTACATCATCAAGAACGTGGCCAAGAAGTACAATAAGACGGTAACGTTTATGCCTAAGCCGCTGTTTGGCGACAACGGTTCCGGCATGCATACGCACATTTCGATTTGGAAGGGCGGCGAGCCTCTGTTCGCGGGCAGCGGCTATGCGGGATTGAGCGATATGGCCATGTACGCCATCGGCGGTATTTTGAAGCATGCTCCGGCCTTGCTCGGCATTTGCTGTCCGACGACGAACAGCTACAAGCGATTGGTTCCGGGCTTCGAAGCGCCGGTCAACTTGGCCTATTCGCAGCGTAACCGCTCGGCGTCGATCCGCATTCCGATGTACAGCCCGAACCCGAAGGCAAAGCGTCTTGAGTTCCGTTGCCCCGATCCGAGCTGCAACCCTTACCTCTCGTTCTCGGCCATCTTGATGGCTGCGATCGACGGTATTCAGAACAAGATCGATCCGGGCGAGCCGTTGGACAAGGACATTTACGACCTCGAGCCGGAAGAGTTGGACAAGGTGCCGAAGGCTCCTGGTTCGTTGGATGCGGCGTTGGCCGCTCTGCGTGCGGACCACGACTTCCTGTTGCGCGGCGACGTCTTCACGCCCGACGTGATCGACACGTGGATTTGGTACAAGACGGTGAACGAGGTGCAGGCGCTCCAGTTGCGGCCGCATCCCTATGAGTTCTGCTTGTATTATGACATCTAAGGGATTAGGGATTGGAGGGTAGGGATTCGAGAGATGAGCTGGATACAGCTTTATCTCGATCACTAAGCTCCACGCTGATTCCCGTTAAACTTGGCACGGTCCTGAGCCCGGATGGATCTCCGCAAGGAAACCTGTCCGGGCCAGGCCTTTTCTTGGTCTCAAGAGTGTCGATGTTGTGCGTCCGCGACGCACAACAGTAAATATAGAAATCAATATGGTTGCAATATTATGTGGCCGAACTATGTCATCAGCGGGCTGATAATTTTCTATGAGATGCGTCAGCAATTACGTCTATGTATTGAAAATCCGCATACGTAAGGTTTGTTGACGCCAACAGATCCTTACGCATAGCCAGGACAATATTCCCAACCGCTTTCTGGCCATTCTCTACAGACGGTGATGTACCATTCGCTTCGATTATTAGTCGCACCATTTGGTTGATTGCCTGTACTACGTCGTCGGACGAGTAAAGCCAGGAACGATACATTTCATCGAAGAA
>CAZNMP010000331.1:0-4001 GCA_964573875.1 uncultured Planctomycetaceae bacterium
GGCAATGTGTATCTGTTGACGAAGGGCGTGGCCAAGCTTTTCAACAGCGGCAAGCTGGCTGGCTGCGTGGTAAGCGACCGGCTGCTCGAAACGATCGAGAAATACGCCGCCGGGCCCGACAAAGGCAAGCAGTTTTGCCAAGAGTTGGCCGCAAAGCAGTTGGCCGTGTTCAAGGGGCTCGGTTTCGCCGCCGGTTACTTGGGCGGCATCCACAAAGCCGACGGATTCGGACCGATCATCGAGTTGGCTGAAAGCTACAAGCCGGACGATTGGAAAGAGTTTATCAAGGACATCCAGTTCTCGCAGCCAGACGAGTTTTTCCTGTTCGACCACGATTATTATTCGGGCCTGTGCGAGTCGGGCCGAATGAACCAGGCCTATCTCGATTCATTGCGGCGTCCGCCGGTGTCGAAGGAAGCCAATTGGAACTACCAATTGTCGCGACTTGTGCATAAGTGGGCATTCACTCGCGACCAAGCGCTCTATCCGCACCTGAAAAAGATTTTTAGTTGGCTGGATAAAAACCCGGGCTTTTTGAATCGCATGGCGTATCGGCTGGAGCGGGTGTCGAAGCTGGCGATGTACGGCTGCCAGGATTGCGGTGATTGCAGCTTGCCCGAATGCGCGTATCTCTGCCCGAAAAAAAGCTGCTCGAAGAACGGCCGCAACGGCCCCTGCGGCGGCTCGGCCGACGGCCGCTGCGAGCTGGACGACAAAGAATGTTTTTGGGCACGGATTTATGAGCGTTTGAAAACCTATGGCGAATCGGAAACGATGCTCGATCGGCCCACGACCATTTACAACGCCTCGCTCAAGGAAACATCCTCGTGGATCAATACCTATTTGGACCGGGATCATAACGCAACGCTGGGAAAGAATGACGAAAACAAAATGTCGAATGAATGATTCGTGGTGATTTCAGTTCTGGTTCCCAAGCTCCGGCTTGGGAACCTCGGACAGCGCTAGATGGCGTTCCGAAGCTGGAGCTTCGGAACGAGGTGTGTGAATGACATCATTAAAATGTCGAATGCATGGTACATGACAAATAACGGGGCAAGCGTTCGACGTTTTTCCAAACAACAACATTTTTTACATAAGGATAGCAAGATGCCTCTTACCGGTTTGACGATTATCGGAGAAACCATTAACGATTCGGTGCCCTCGACGAAAAAATTGTTCGATGCCAACGATATCGACGGCCTGCTGGAGATTGCCAAGATGCAGGACGAGAAAGGCGCGGCCTATATCGATGTGAACGTAGGCCCCCGCTCGCCCGAATTCATGGCCGACATGGTGAAAAAGATTCAGAGCGTAACGGCCAAGCCGCTGTCAGTCGACACGCCTGACCCAGCCATCGCCAAAGCAGGACTGGAAGCCTACGATCTCGATCGGGCAGGCGGCAAAAAGCCGATTCTCAATTCGATCAGCGCTCTGCGGGCAGGCATGTTCGAGCTGTACGCCATCCAACCGTTCAAGCCGATTCTGCTGGTTTCGGAAACGGTGGTCGACGGCCGTTCGAAACCTTGCCACTCGGCCAACGAGACTTACGAAGCGGCCAAGCAGTTGGTCGGCATGTTCAAAGCCCAGTGCGCCGGCGCGACGAACGATGATTACATTATTGATCCCGGCATCGCCCCGATCGGCAGCGATTCGGAAGGCAATATCCATCGCCTGATCGGCGCGATGGCGTTGATTCATGCCGACGGTTATTTCGCCGGTTGCCATGCCTCGGTGGGCTTGAGCAATTTCACGGTCATGCTTCCGTCGAAGCGGCCGGACGGATCGGCGGTAAAAGGACCTTTGGAAAGTGCGTTTCTCACGAAAGCGATGCCGTTGGGGCTCGACATGGTCATCGGCTCGGTGAAACGCAATTATGAACTGCTGGAACCCAACCATCCCGCGATGGTTTGTCTGGAAGAATGTTTGACGCTCAGCGGATTCGACGTGCTCATGCGCGTGCGCGAATTCTATACGAGTTAAAAACCGTTGCAAACGTAAATCCCAAGCCTTGATGGTGCAGTGACGCACCATAGCGCTACCGGTCTGTACAGATGGATCAATCACAACAAAGTCATCACGCCGCGAAACCGCAAGCGGTCGTTTTTTCACCACTATCCCCTAGCTGCTAGCCATTAGTTACCGACTATGCCTGAAACATCCCGCACGCTGCCGCCCGACATTGAAATCGCACGTAAATCCAAGATGCTGCCGATCGACGAAATCGCCGCCAAGCTGGGCATTTCCGGCGACGATCTGGAGTGCTATGGCAAACACAAGGCCAAAGTGTCGTTGGATCTTTATCGCCGATTGGAAAACAAGCCCACGGGCAAGCTGGTGCTGGTGACGGCCATCACGCCGACGCCGGCCGGCGAAGGCAAAACGACCACGAGCATCGGTTTGTGTGACGGTTTGAATCGGATCGGCAAGAAAGCGGCCGTCTGTTTGCGCGAGCCGTCGCTGGGGCCGTGTTTCGGTATGAAAGGCGGCGCCGCGGGCGGCGGTTATTCCCAGGTTGTGCCGATGGAAGACATCAACCTTCACTTCACCGGCGACTTCCACGCCATCGAGTTGGCCCACAATCTGCTGGCTGCCTTGTTGGACAACCATATCCACCACGGCAACCAATTGAATATCGATCCGCGGCGAATCGTTTGGCGTCGCGTCGTCGACATGAACGATCGTGCATTGCGCAACATCATCGTCGGCCTGGGCGGGGTGAATAATTCGATGCCTCATGAAGCGGGTTACGACATCACGGTGGCATCGGAGGTGATGGCCGTCTTCTGTCTTTCGCAATCGCTCAAGGAGTTGAAGGAACGACTTGGCCGGATCATCGTGGCGTATACGCGCGACAAGAAACCGGTAACGGCCGCCGATCTGAAGGCCAACGGCGCGATGGCCGTGCTGCTGAAGAACGCCATCAAGCCGAACTTGGTGCAAACGTTGGAGAATAATCCGGCGTTCATCCACGGCGGGCCGTTCGCCAATATCGCCCACGGCTGCAACAGCGTGCTGGCCACGAAGCTTTCAATGCGGCTTTCGGAATACACGGTGACCGAGGCCGGTTTCGGCGCGGATTTGGGCGCGGAAAAATTCCTGAACATTAAATGCCGCAAGTCGGGCATCAAGCCCAACGCGGTAGTGATCGTGGCCACGGTTCGCGCTTTGAAGCTGCACGGAGGCGTGCCGTTGAAGGACTTGAGCAAGCCGAACATTGAAGCCCTGGACAAGGGCGTTGAGAATTTGAAAAAACACATCGAGAACATCCATCGCTTCGGCCTGCCGGTCGTCGTGGCGATCAACCATTTTTCGAGCGATACGAAAGAAGAGATCCAGTTTATCAAGGACAAGTGTGCGTATCTTTCGGTCAAGATCATCACGGCCAACCACTGGGCCGAAGGCGGCGCCGGCGCGGAAGAGTTGGCCCGGGCGGTGGTCGAAGTGATCGACAACACCAAGACCGACTTCTCGCTGCTGTATCCCGACACCTGCACGCTTTGGCAGAAGGTCGGCATCATCTGCCGCGAAATCTACGGGGCGACCGACGTGTTGGCCGACAAGAAGCTGCGTGACAAATTCCATCAGCTTCAAGAGTCCGGTTTCGGTGATTTGCCGATCTGCATGGCCAAGACGCAGTACTCGCTTTCGACCGACCCGCAGTTGACGGGCAGGCCGAAGAATTTCGACGTGCCGCTGCGCGATGTAATGGTGTCGGCTGGAGCCGGTTTTGTCGTTGTTTTAACCGGCGACATCATGACGATGCCGGGCCTGCCGAAAGTTCCGGCAGCCGAAACCATCGACATCGACGACAACGACCAGATCGTCGGGCTATTCTAAGGAACACCAATACTACCCGAGCGCCGTCAACACCAACCTCCCGCTTTCCGGGCGAGAGGATTTTACGATCATGCTCGGCGAGCAAGTTTGCGCAAGGCCTCGATGCCGCGTTCGATGACTCGATCGTCGGCCGCGTAAGAGATGCGGAAATGGGTGTCGCGGCG
>CAZNMP010000332.1:0-1617 GCA_964573875.1 uncultured Planctomycetaceae bacterium
TTCGACATGCTCACGCCGGTGTTGATTCTCACGGCCCGAACGCTGACCGAAGACCGGACTCGCGGTTTCGACGTTGGCGCGAACCAGTATCTCACCAAGCCGTTCGATCTCGATGAGTTTATCAGCCGCGTGAAAAATTTGCTGACTTTCCACGGCCGCCGCGAGGCGCATGGTTGGAAAGCCCCCGGCGGCATTGTTTCGTTCGAGTTTGCGAATGCAAAAGTCAATTTCGAGACGTTCGAGGTCACGGTCCGCGACGAGCCCGTTCGCTTAACGCAGCTTGAAATGACGCTGTTGCGTTATTTTGTCGAAAACGAAAGCCGTGTGATTCCGCGTCGCGAACTCTTGGAAAAGGTTTGGGGGATGCCCGGCACGATCAACACGCGAGCGCCCGATCAATTTATCCGCCGGCTCCGCAAGACCTTTGAGCCCGATCCCGCCCAGCCTCGGCATTTCCTCACGATCCGCGATGCCGGCTACCGTTTTGTGGCAAACCCGGAAGAGACCGACGCCGCAAGCGAAGAATAACCCATTTTTTTCGACCACTATTCCCACCCTCGGCCGCTTGTTTCTTTTCGCTCCGAAGAGTATGCGTCCGGAGCAGATCTATGGGGGCGAAAAAAGACTTCAGAATCGTATAGACGTCACGTCTGGTGCATTTCCGCCACCCATTCGAGTGTGGGAAAAAACCTTTTTCTGAAAAAGGTATAGTTGTTAATAATAGCCCAAGGTGTCAGAAAACGACTGCTTGGCCGGAGTTGCATCATGAAAAGCCATGCTGAAGAAATCCTGCGATGGGTTACGATCCTCGTCTGTGCAGGAGGCAGCGCGTGGCAACTGGCGGCCAGCAGATACGCCCTGATGGGTTGGAATAGCGATTGGCTTACCAAGCTTTTCCAATTCAGTATTCACGCCCTGCTTGCCGGTCCGTTCCTGGCTGGCATTTATTTTTGCTTTCGACGCGAGTACCGCAAACTGTTCCTCGTTTTAGGAGCCGTGGGAGCGATCTTCCTCTTCTGCATCTTCATGGCCTTGCCTGAACGCTTGGGCATCGACCGCTATTTCGAAAACAGTCTAAGTAACCTCGAAAAAGTTCGCGTTCGATCCTGGATCAATTTCCTGGCAGGGCCTTACTACGTTCTCGCCATGTTCGGCCCTATCATTATTGCGGCTTGGTTCTACCGTGTGTGTCGCTACTTGGCCTACCATAAGCTGCACATTCTCAAAGAGGGCGAACCGCACGATCCGAAAACGCGGTCCACACGTTGGCTTCTCTGGGCCGGCGTACTTTGCATGATGCTTCCTTCCGTCGCCGGATTGTTCATCACGTTTAACAACATTACCTCCGCCTATTCGCCCGATCAGATGGACGAATGGCTCTATTGGACCGTCGGTCTAGGAAACATCGGCATCCTCTTGCTTTTCCTCGGTTTAGTCCGCCGCCGCCCCGTCCCGGTGCCGACGCATAAGTAGCTGCTCTGCGTACTGATGCCAATACGCCGGAGTATCGAAATACCGCATAATAAGATGCCCCTTCCGCCTCTTTGGGGGCTATTCCTTGCCCTCGACAACATTCTCCGTAAAATGCATCATAGTAGTTGACCTGCATATTGCTGA
>CAZNMP010000332.1:1717-4000 GCA_964573875.1 uncultured Planctomycetaceae bacterium
CCTTGCACCTGAAACTCATTGCCTGCGAAATTCTGTACCGCGAGTGCTGTGCTGCCGCCGCACGCTCGATCAATCGGGTGGATGTCGAATTTTTGCCCAAAGGGCTGCATGACATGGGCCAGGCAGGCATGTCGGCCCGATTGGCCGAGGCTGTCGCGGCGGTCGATCAGGCGAAGTATGACGCCGTCTTGCTTGGCTACGGTCTTTGCAGCAACGGCCTGCTGGGACTTGCAGCTCGTGATGTTCCGCTGGTCGTTCCTCGCGCGCACGACTGTATTACGCTGTTCCTCGGAAACAAGGAACGGTATCTCGAATACTTCCATGCACATCCCGGCGTATATTTCAAAACGAGCGGGTGGATCGAACGAGGCGAGGGCTTAACCCAATACAGCCAAGAATCGATCCAACAAAAAGCCGGCATGACGCAAAGCTACGAGGAACTCGTGGCCAAATACGGCGAAGACAACGCGAAGTTCCTCTACGAGCAACTCTGCAATATGACGCGCAATTACAGCGGCATAGCCTTCATTCAGATGGGCATCGAGCCCGACGACCGCTTCGAGCGCCAAGCCCGGGAAGAAGCGTCGGAGCGCGGTTGGAAGTTCGAGAAAGTCGCCGGCGACATGGCCTTGATCCAGCAATTGCTCGACGGCCCTTGGGCGGAAGATCGTTTCCTGGTTATTCCGCCGGGCAGCCATGTTGCGCCGAGTTACGATGAGAATGTCATCAAAGCAAAATCGTAAAGACTGGCTGATCCGCCCGCAAGATGTAGGGTGGGTCAAGCAAGCCGATATTCTAGCGGGGCTTCGGTTGCTGCAAGTTGTTTTGTCTTCTTACAGGGTGTGGAACAACGGTTGATCGGTTTGCGTAGACCCACCAAGAGTTTGTGCGATCTTGACCCGCTACGATGAGAAATGCGGTTTAGCCTCAAACCAGCAAATAGCGAAGTGCCGCATCAAGCCGTCCGTGGCGAAACACGTAGCCCGTTTCCTGCAAACGGCGAGGCACGACCCTTGCGCTGGCCAGCAGCAGTTCGTCGGCCATCTGTCCCAAGGCGATGCGAGCCGCCCAGGCCGGCACAGCGGCAAGCGTCGGCCGGCCAAGCACGTGGCCCAGCGTGGCGGTGAATTCGGCATTCGTGACCGCTTCAGGAGCAACGGCATTGACCGGCCCTGAAAGGCTCTTAGTCGTCAATCCATGGCAAATCACCTCGACGGCGTCGTCAATTGTGATCCAGCTCCAGTACTGTTTGCCCGTGCCGAAACGACCGCCCAATCCACAACGAAACGGCGTCAACATTTTTGTCAGCGCTCCGCCGTGCGTGCTAAGAATCAGGCCGAATCGCAGGCACACCACGCGAATCCCGCGTTCGACGGCCGGCATTGTCGCATCTTCCCATTCCCGGGCGACGTCGGCCAAAAAGCCGCGGCCTGCCGGGCTTTCTTCGTCCAGAATTTCGTCGCCTCGGTTGCCGTAGAATCCGATGGCCGATGCGCAGATCAGCGTTTGGGGCGGCGGCACGACCTGGGCCAACGATTCGCACAGGATTCGCGTGCCATCCACCCGGCTTGCGCGAATACGTGCTTTCTTTGCTTCCGTCCAGCGTTGGTCGGCAATCGGTTCGCCCGCCAGATGCACGACGGCGTCGAGTATTTGGGCGAGATGATACTTGCCGTCGCCGGGGCGCGGAAGCCGGATGATCTCGTAGCCGCTTTCCGAAAGACGCGAAAGCAAAGCGGCTCCCACCAGCCCGGACGAGCCGGTTACGCCGACCGCCGACAGTTGTTTGCACGCGGCTTCGGGCAACATGGGAAGAAAGAAGTTAGCAGCCGCCGATGTGGCGGCCATGGTCACCAACCAATTTCTACTGCGGTAAAATCACGTCGGAAAGCATATACTTGCGCAACGATTTAACGACGCTGTCGAAATGCTCTCGATCGACCGGCTTTGTCAGATAACTTTCCACATGAAGGTTTTCGGCCTGAAGAATCTCTTGGTGGGTGCGAGAGCTTGTCAACACGACGACCGGCACACGGGCCAACCGTTCGTCGGCTTTTACGTCGGTCAACACCTCGCGGCCGCTCTTTTTCGGAAGATTCAAATCCAGCAGGATCATGTCGGGCTGCGGCGTGCGGCGGTATTTTCCTTGATGCAACAGAAACTCCATCGCCTCTTCGCCGTCGCGCACCAGGCTGATGCGGCAGGGTACGTCGCCTTGGCGCAACGCCTCGATCGTCAGCCCGGCATCTTCCAGGTCGTCTTCGATCAGTAGGATTTCCATGG
>CAZNMP010000333.1:0-3992 GCA_964573875.1 uncultured Planctomycetaceae bacterium
ATCGACATCCACGATCGGCGGCCCCAACTCCTTAAGCACGCAAGCCGTATCAATCACCGGCTTCCGCAGCTTCAAAATCTCCCGGGCCAACTTCATATCATCAAGATGGGCGATAATCCCATGTGGATTCCATTCCAGAAGCGGCCGAAGTGAAACCTGCGTCGGCGGCGCATTGTGGAACAGCCACCGCTTGCTCTGGCCTGCATACGCGCGAATGCCCAACAAGGCCTGCCGATGAAAACCGGCGTCCTGGCTCATCAACAATGCAATGCGTTTCGGTCCGATCATGCCCGCACTCTTCAAAATGGAAACAGCCGGCGCGACCATTGGCGAACTGGCCGGCATAGTTTCCATTGTAATTGGAGCGATGGCAGTCGGCATAGTAGTCTCAGGGGGTGAGCGTAGCGTAAACCCAAAAAATAGCCCGAAACAAACTCGCAAACCCCCAAAAAATAGCCGGGAGCTAACAGCTCCCGGAATGTGCGATGCTCACCTGGAAGCGGTTGCCCTCCCTCTTACGTTCCCAAATACTCCAACGTCTTCCGCAGCGACACGTCATGATCGGCGATTTTGGGAAAATACTCCAAGCCGAACGAACCTTCGTAGCCAAACGATTCGATACGCCGCACGATTTCCGGGTAGTTCAATTCCGATCCGAATAGCTCTCCCCGCCCCGGCACCCCTGCCGCGTGAAAATGGCCGATCCAAGGCAGAATCCGCTCGATCGTGGCCAAAATATTCCCTTCCATGATCTGCATGTGATAAACATCGTAGAGAATTTTCAGCCGAGGGCTGCCGATCGCGCGAACGATCTCGACGGCCTCGCTCGATGAATCGAGATAGTAGCCCCCGTGATCCACCAACGTATTGAGCGGTTCCAGCAGCAATGTAAAATCCGCCTGCTCGGCCATTTTCACCGCCTCGGCCAAAGCCGACTCGAAATTCGCACGCATCTGGCTTCTTGAAAGCGACGGATCGACCGTGCCCGACAGCGTGATCCCCTTCTTGCAGCCCGCCGACTTGGCGAATTCAATCATCTTGCGCATTTGCATGAGATAACGCTCGCGGTCAACTGCCTTCACAGGGCAACCGCCGATCGAACCGTCCCAAGCGTGCATTGCGAAATCGTTGAGCGTAACGCCATGACGTTCGCAAGCTTGGCGCAATGCAACGGGATCCTTGGCCAATGCGGTTTGAATGCCCCGGCCGTCCCATGTGCCCTCGGGATGCCAAAATTCCACGCACTTGTAGCCCGCCTCGGCAATTTTCGCGATCCGCTCGTCCACCGGCAAATCGGTAAACACCGTTTCCAAACAGACACCTACCATAACCATGTTGTTCTCCTCGATATTTTACAAAACTGTCCCCTCTCCTTTTCGAAGAGGGAACTTTTTTGTCATTCGTTTCCTGCATTTACTTGCAGCATTTAGCCAACGCGCGATTGATGCCTTCCGCAATAGCATCGCAATCCTGGTCGCTATAGTGCCAGTTGATGTCGATCATAATCGCTCGGCTCAACAGCTCAAGCGTGCGAGGGCACATATCCTTCGAATAGCGAGGCAATTCGCCGGCAGGCACGGCGCTCCAAGGCAGCCCGTCGGCCGCAACGTGCTTCCTCTCCAAAATATGTTCCCAATACGCGAAAATATGCCAATCGCGAACTTTCTGATCGTAGATCCCGCCCGCCGGTACGCCTTCCTCTTGCATGGCCTTCATGGCGTTCCGAGTCGTGTCGGCATCGCCAAGGAACAAGATCAAGCAAATGCCGGTATCGCCCGAGACATCCGGCACGCGGCGGAACGAAAGCCCCGGCGCGGCGTCGATCGCTTCCTTGATCCGGCGATGTGCGCGGCGATAGCCCGCCAACATCGTGTCAGTCTTCCGAATCTGTGCCAAGGCCACCGCGCCTTGCAGCTCGCTCATCCGATAGTTTTCGCCGCAAAACAGTTCGCCCGCCTTGCCTTCATGGGCATAGCGATCCGGCCGCCAGCAGGCAGCCGTGTCATGCCAACTTTGGGCCCTGGTATAAAGCCACGCATCGTTGGTCGTGACAAATCCGCCTTCGCCGCTCGCCTGCACCTTGTAATAATCGAAGCTGAAGCAACCCAACGTTCCCAGGCTTCCCAGCCGGCGTCCCTGGAACGAACCGCCGCCCGCTTGGGCAACGTCTTCGACCACGGGAATGCCCTTCCGATTGGCCAAATCCAAAATGGCGTCCATCTGCGCCGGCGCCCCGCGCATGTGAACCGGCACAATCGCTTTCGTCCGTTTCGTAATCGCCTTTTCGATGGCCGACGGATCCAAACATAGCGAATCGTCCACATCGGCAATCACGGGAATCGCATTGGCCGCAACCACCGTGGCCGCCGAGGCGAAAAACGTATAGGCCGGCACAATCACCTCGTCGCCCGCGCCAATCCCCAACGCCCGATAGGCCGCCACCAAGGCCGACGTGCAGGAATTGACCGCCAAGCAATGCTTCACGCCCGTCAAGTCCGCCATCGCCTTTTCTGCCGCGGCCACTTTGCTCGGCCGCGGGTTGTAATAACGGAATAAATGCGGCCCCTGTAAATTTTGATCCGACTCCACCAATTCAACGATCAGCCGCTTCGTCTCCGCTGAAAATTGCCACAGGTCGAGCACCTCAATCAGTTCCTCGGCGCCAATTTTCGACGGATAAGGACCAAGACTAGACACGGCTTTCGTCGTGCGCTGATTTCGTTCAACTATCGACATGATGTTCTCCGGCATAGAATGACAAACCACACACTCCAGGCATTCACTATAGCCGAAGCGACAGCCCCTGATGTTCGTATTTGCGCGAATCTTGTAACGATATGCGACAACCTAAAAGGGCTTCCCAGGCGTCCAAATCTCAAATGGATGCCCATATCCTGCTCTTTTGCCGCCAAGAATGCTAATTCGGCGACAGAGTAGTGAATCGCCGAACAATGGCAAGGCAGATGGAGATGGCTCGACGCTCAATCCTGAGACAAACACAACTGATTCTTGTTGTTGGCCTCGGCCAGCAGTAGGTTAGCGTTGATAACTTTGTCCGCAAAAGCGACCGTGTCTATTGTTGCGAACTTCAGCCGCGACACATCCCCATCGCACAACACTGCCGTCATCGACGGCACGAATAGCCCCCGGGACAACACGACCCCTTCGACCATCGATTGGTGCATCACGATAACGCCGTCGGCAAGCGTAGCGCGAAAGACCACGCTATGGAATCCCACAAAACAATGAGAGCCGATCTTACAAGGGCCGTGAATCACGGCGGCATGTGCAATCGATGTCCTCGGGCCAATAACAACCTTACTACCGCCCAAGGCGTGAATAATGGCACAATCCTGGACATTCGTTGATTCCTCGATAACAATCGGCTCGACGTTCCCATCCGCTCCCACTTCATCGGCGCGAATCACTGCATGCGGCCCGACAAACGCTCGATCTCCGATGCACACTCGACCGATCACCGTAGCGGTAGGATGCACATAAGCGGTTGGCGTTATCTCGGGATAATGACCGGC
The DNA here is from genome assembly GCA_964573875.1 of uncultured Planctomycetaceae bacterium. Taxonomy (GTDB): domain Bacteria; phylum Planctomycetota; class Planctomycetia; order Pirellulales; family Thermoguttaceae; genus CAYWGR01. Next base: position 3,534 of record CAZNMP010000333.1, read on the forward strand.
CGCGTTCGCTTCAAGGCCCATGACGTGGTCCTCCAGACGTTGTTCGTCACTGATGCGAAAGTATCCAATCCGCCGCCGCTTGGATGTCCGAAACGACTACCTGTCGTCCCTGCAACTCATCGAGATGTTTCATGCCGTGTCCCGTACAAACGTAGATGCCTTGAGCGCCGACCCGCTCGGCAAGCTCCACGTCGTGCGGATGATCGCCCACTACGAAGGAATCACGAAGACTCACTCGGAAGTCCTCGGCCGCCTTGTGGAGAAAATAGGGATTCGGCTTGATACAGACGCATCCGTCCTCACGGCGGTGTGGACAAACGTAGACGGCCGAAATGGTCAATCCGGCATCCGCCAAGCAAGAAACCACATGCGTGTTGATTCGCTCCACGTCCTGCGCGCTGATCATCCCATCGGCAACGCCGGATTGATTGGTCACAATGAAGAATTGAAAATCATCCT
>CAZNMP010000334.1:0-3987 GCA_964573875.1 uncultured Planctomycetaceae bacterium
GAAGTGGCCGGCCAATGCGGCGTCTATGTGGCCATTGAACCGCACGGCACGTTCTCCCTGACGGCCGAAGGTTTGCAAAAAATCATGGCCCTCTCGAATTCGAAATGGCTGGGCATCAACTACGACACCGCCAATGTCCATCGCGCCACGTATGTCGAATCCGTGGCCGGCGCCTACGGCTGGACGCCCTTCGGCCAACGCCAAGATGAAGTGGCCACGCTGAAGGCCGTCGTAGGCCGCGTGGTTCACGTCCATGTGAAAGACATCGTCGGCACGAAATGCGTTGCACTTGGTCGTGGCGATGTGAATGTTGCCGGCTGCATTCAGGTGCTGAAACAGCACGGATACGCAGGCGTATTGTCGCTCGAATCGGAAGGCGAAGACGACGCCGACCAAACCCAACGCATCCTCGAAATCAGCAGGGCGTTTTTGCTGAAAACACTCGGTCTGCAATAACTGTTGTTACAGTGTCTTGTGGAACCGCCGGACTGCGCAAAAAAGCAATGCCGTGCCCATCGCCAGCATCGGCCACATTTGCGGCCATAATACATCGAGGCCGACGCCCTTCAGGAATATCCCTCGCACGATAATTAAGAAATAACAGATCGGATTGAACTTTGTTAGCCACTGCACGGGCACAGGCATGTTGGCTACGGGAAACGCAAAGCCCGACAGCAACATGGCGGGGAAAAAGAAGAAAAAAGTGGTCATCATGGCCTGCTGCTGCGTCTCGCTAAAGGTCGAGATCAGCAGGCCGGTGCCCAACGTATTCATGAGAAAGAACGTCGTGCCCAGCATCAACAGCAACAGACTGCCTCGGATTGGCACTTCGAACCAAAAAACGCAAATCAGAGTAACGAGAAACACATCGGCGAAACCAATCAACGCGAATGGCACGGTTTTGCCCAAGATGAACTCGGCCGGTGTAATCGGCGTAACCATGATCTGTTCCATCGTGCCGATTTCCTTTTCGCGCACGACGGCCATCGCGGTTAGCAAGACCGTGGTAAGCGCCACGACGATCACCAACACGCCCGGCACGAAGAAATTGCGGCTCTCCAGGTTTTCGTTGAACCATGCGCGGGTGCGCAGATCCAACCGGCCGATTTTGCCCGCTGGACCGAACGACCGGGTCATGCGTTCGAGCATGATCTGTTCCGAGTAGGCCGAAGCGATTTTCATGGCATAGCCCAAGGCAATGCTGGCGGTGTTCGAGTCGGTTCCATCCATGAGGATTTGGAGCTTCGCGGTGCGACCTGCGTCCAGATCTTCGGCGAATCCGTGGTTGATGCGCAGGACGGCCGTCACATCGTTCCGGTCGAGCGCGCGGCGAACGCCTTCGTCGTTCTTCAAAATCGACACGATGTCGAAATAGCCCGAGCGGACGAATCGGGCCGTCAGATCGCGGCTCGCTTGGCTGTTGTCCAAATCCAACAGGGCCGTGCGCACATGTTTCACATCCGTGGAAACCGCATAACCGATGATTAGAACCTGAAAGCATGGAATTACGAATATGACGATGCGCATCCGCGGGTCGCGAAAGACCTGGATGAATTCCTTGATCAGCATGTGGCGAATGCGCTCGAACATCGATTATCCGCTTTCAAACCAGCTTTTTCTTCAACTTGATTTTGGCCAACAGCACCATCACGGTTGCATAAATAATGAGCAAAACAACTTGGCCCGCCAGAATTTCGAGACCCACGCCTTTCAGATAAATTCCTTTGAGAATCGCCACGAAATACCGCGCCGGGACGAAATAGGTGACGATTTGGATTGCGCGTGGCATGTTGGCGATCGTGAAAATAAAACCTGAGAGCAAAAATGCCGGCAAAAAAGTGGCCACGACGGCCACTTGGCTCGATAAAAGCTGGCTTTTGGTAACGATGCTCACGAGAATTCCCATTGCCAAAGCGCCCGTCAGAAAGATGGCCGAGCAGCCGAACAACAGTGCAACGTTGCCTCGCAGGGGAACATGAAATACAAACTCACCCATAAGCACGGCCAATAGAACATCGAACAAGCCGATGGCAAAGTAGGGAATGATTTTACCCAGGATCAACTCGCCGGGCTTTACGGGCGTGGAGATTAATTGCTCCATCGTCCCGCGTTCCCATTCCCGTGCGATGGTCAACGAAGTCAGCATGGCCGCGATGACCATCATGATCACCGCAATCAGGCCCGGTATGATATAATTCCGCGATTCCAACTCTTCGTTGAACCAGACGCGAGGCCGAACATCCAGGGGGATCGTTAATTCGCGGATCCCCCGGCGCTGCAATTGCTCGTTCATAAGGCTTAACGCATGGATTTGCGCAATCACATCGGCATAGCCGATGGCGATCGTGGCCGTGTTCGAGTCGCTGCCGTCGACCAACAACTGCACGGGAGCCTCGCGGCCGGCGTCTACGTTTTGCGCGAAATCGCGAGGCACGACCAAGCCCATCATCACTTCGCGCGTGTCGATCGCCCGTTCTAATTCCTTGTAATTATGCACGTGCATCTGAAGCGAAAAATAGCGGGATCCGGCGAATTGCTGAATCAACTCACGGCTGCGGGCGGTCTCGCTTTGATCCCAAACGGCCAGCGGCACATGATCCACATCGAGCGTCAGCGCATAGCCGAACAGCAGCAGTAAAAGCACTGGCGTGGCAATGGCCATCAACAGGCTGCGGAAGTCGCGCAGCACATGCAAAAATTCCTTGCGAGCGACGGCCGATACGCGACGGGAGTTCATCCTTGCACCTCCTCTTGCGGCTGTTCGGCCCGATCGCGTGCTTCGATCAGGGAAATAAACACATCCTCCAAGGTCGGCGTTGCATTATTTTCCTGTGCAATTGCCGCCTTCAGCGCCCGGGGCGTATCCAACGCGATTAATTCGCCGCGATAGATCATTCCCAAGCGGTCGCAATACTCCGCTTCATCCATGTAGTGCGTCGTAACGAAAATCGTCACGCCTTGCCCCGCCAGTTCGTAGATCAAATCCCAAAACTTCCGGCGGCTGATGGGATCGACGCCGGAGGTAGGTTCGTCCAAAAAGATGATGGGCGGCTCATGCAAAATCGCACAGCCCAGGGCGAGCCGCTGTTTCCATCCGCCCGACAAGATGGCCGTCGGCTGACGCCGATGTTCGGTCAAGCCCGCCATCTCGATGACCCACTCTTTCCGCTCGTTTTTTTTCTCGCGAGGGATGCAATAGATCCCGCTGTAAAAATCGATGTTCTCCTCGACGGTCAAGTCTTGGTAAAGCGAAAACTTCTGGCTCATGTAGCCGATGTTGGCCTTGATTTGCTCGGGTTGGGTGAAAATATCGAAGCCTGCCACGGTGCCTCGGCCGCCGCTTGGCTGTAAAATACCGCACAACATGCGGATGGTGGTCGATTTGCCTGCTCCGTTCGGCCCGAGGAATCCAAAGACCTCACCTTGATGCACTTCAAAGCTGACGCGATCCACGGCCACGAAGTCGCCGAACCTCTTTTCCAGGTTTTCAACCGTGACGGCCAGGGGATGCGCGTTATTGTTCATGACAAATGCCAAAGGAACCGCGGATCAACACGGATCAGTGCGGATGAATACCGAAGGGACCAAACGGGTTTCAATATCTTCAATCTTATCCATGTTCATTCGCGTTTACCTGCGATTATTTGTTATATTATCCCATTATTTTCTGCTTTTTCCGCTTCCGCGATCATGGATATGAACACATCTTCCAACGACGGCTCGATCGTGTGAATGCTGATGATAGGGATGCCGGCTTGCGCCAAAGCCGTCTCTGCTTGTGCTTGCGTCCGCTCCGGATCAAGACTCACGACATGCAATCGATCGCCGAACAGTCCGACCGACATGCTGGAAAGATGCGATTTGAGCAAAGCCGCCGCCTGTCGAGGGTCTTGAGCGCGGATTTCGAGAATCACACCTCGCATCAGCTTTTTCACTTCGCCGGGCGTGCCGCAGCCCAGCAGTCGGCCGTGATCCAACAAACCCACG
>CAZNMP010000335.1:0-3985 GCA_964573875.1 uncultured Planctomycetaceae bacterium
CTGTCCGGCCGCGCCGGGCCATTATCAGTATAACCCCATCAAGACGATGAAGACCTCGGTGTTGGGGGCCATCAACGTGCTGGGCATGGCCAAACGCTGCCATGCCAAGGTGCTTCAAGCTTCGACCAGCGAGGTTTACGGCGATCCCGACGTGCATCCTCAGGTCGAAAGTTATCGCGGCGTGGTGAATTGCATTGGACCGCGCGCCTGTTACGATGAAGGCAAGCGCGCGGCGGAAACCCTGATGATGGACTATCACCGCCGCAATCGGGTCAATGTCCGCATCGTACGAATTTTCAACACCTATGGCCCTCGTATGCATCCCTATGACGGCCGCGTGGTTTCGAACTTCATTTGCCAAGCGATGGCCAACCAGGACATCACCATTTTCGGCACCGGTTCGCAAACCCGCTCGTTCTGCTACCGCGACGATCTGATCGAAGGCATGATTCGCATGATGGATGGCCCGGACGATTTCGTGGGGCCGGTCAACATCGGCAATCCTGGCGAATTCACGATTTTGGAATTAGCCAACTTGGTGATTGAATTGACGGGATCGAAGTCGAAGTTGGTTTACCGCAATTTGCCCGTCGATGATCCCATGCAGCGTCAGCCTGATATTACGCTGGCGAAGCGATATCTCCAGTGGAGCCCCGTGATTGAACTGCGTGAAGGACTCATGAAGACGATCGAGTGGTTCCGCTCGATCGACATGACTCACTACCGCCCGCCGACACCGAATTTCTAAAAATCGTATGTCGGCATCTATGCGGATGTTTTGCACGTGACGATCAGGTCACTCGTCCGCGTACACGCGGGTGCTTTCTTCCTTGGTGACCGGGGTTTGCATATCGTCGGTCAGCAGTTGGAAGCGGACGCGGAGATCGCCGGGCTTCAGGGCTTTCGCGCGGATGCGATAGGTCGTGTCGGCCTTGGGAGCCAGGCGAGAAAGACCGTCAAAGGTGATTCGATCGCTTTCCACGGTATGACGCGTCGGGCCCTCGGCAGCGGTAGCTTTCAACTCCGGCGGAATAATCACAGCCAGCCGCACATTGGACGCCGCTTTCGAGCCTTGATTGAGCACGTGAACTTCGTAAGTGGTTTCGCCGCCCAGTTCCAAAGGATCCGCGGTGTCGGCCACCTGGAAAAGGATCGCCGCAAGGCCCTCGACCATCACCGACTGCTCCTTTTCGGCGGTCAAGCCTTTTTGAGCCGTACCGCGGAGTTTAAGAGCGTATTGTCCGGCCTCGATCGGCATAGTCACGAGTTCCACGCTGCCGGTTTCGTTGGCGGGCAATTCTTCCAACCGCCAGCGAACGGTTCGCGTTGATTCTTCATAGTAGCCGGCGTTATTTGCACTGACAAATTTAAGACCCTGAGGCAGACTTGCCGCGAGTTCGACTTGTTTGGCGGGGGCCGTGCCGGGGTTCGTGACCGACAACTGGTAGGTGGCCTGACGTTCCAAGTAGCGACGCTTCGGACCTTCCATGACTACGTCTAACTGCGGCGCTAGCACTTCAATGTCGAATTTATCCTCGGCGCGGAGATTGCCGTCGCCTCGGGCGCTCAGCATGTTGGTCAGTGGACCGGGGCGGCCGGCCGTCATGGGCAATTCAAGCTTGCGGCTCTCGCCGGGCTTCAGATCGCCGACTTCGTACTCCAGCTCGGTGCCGGCGGGATGTTGTAATCCCGGCGGAATGCGTTCTTCGACCACGACGCCCGTGGCGGTGCCGGTGCCGGGGTTAGAAATTGTAATCGTCAGATTCAGCTTATCGCCGATCAGCACTTTTCGGGGCGCGGATGTTTCAATGACCAATTGCGGCCGGGTGGCAATGCATCGAGCCGAGGCATCGGCTCCGAACAACACCGTGGCCACGCTGCCGATCTCGCCTTCCGAGGTCGGAATCAATTGCATTTCAACCGCGGTCTCTTCGCCGGGTCCGATGGTTCCGAGAGTCCAAACGATCTCGCCCCGGGTGCCTGTTGTTGCGCGCGGCACCGTGCCGCGTAAGCTTGTTCCCTTGGGCACTAAATCGTGAATTTCAACGGCACAGGCAGGAATCTGACCGACATTTTTCACCACGGTTCGGAAACTGGCCGGCTTGCCGACCTGCACTTCCTTGGGCGCTAGCTTCTGGATCATGAGCTGCGGTGCTTGAACCCCTTCGAGCTGCTTGGCGCCAGGCTGGCCGGTCCCTTCGCTCTCTGCAACAGGCTCCGTCACCCGGCGATTCGCTTCCGGCGCGGAAGCCGTGCGGTCTGATTTCATCGCACGCGGTTGATTGGCAGGCATGGCAAACGGATCGGCCTTAAACTGAGCCGGCTCCTGCGCGTCTACTGTTGGCGAAGCAGGGTATCGTTCGTTGCCGCGCGGGGCCGCCGAACGCTCGGGCCGTGCCGCATAACGGTTGTCGGCCGAGCGATTCGTTTCTGCCGGCATCAAGGAGGGGCCGTTGGCCGGCTGTTCGGCCGATGCCGCGACGACTTTATTTTGTGGATAGCGATCCTTCTCGACGGCGTTGATGGCATTTGCATTGTTGCCATAAGGCGAAGAAGACGTTGCGGGCCTTGCCGAGGAAGGCACCGAGGCGGTGTTTTCATTACGCCGGGCGGATAGCCCGAAGGGATCGGCCGACGGACGCCGGGTGGCCGGGGCGGCAGTCGAAGATGCCGGCACTTGTACGGCTTGAGAAGGTGCGGATGCCGAGGAACGCAATGGATTGATTTCGCTGGTCGGCGGCGTCAACACCGGGCGGTTGCTCCCTTCGGCAACGGTCAGTGAACCGCCACCCGCCGAATCGTCCGGCGACAGGTTGTCGTTGCCCCGCTGGGCGTTGGCAATGGCAATCCAACCCAGAATAACCACGGTTCCCAAGGCACCGATGCGGAGGAGAAGAATTTTCATAATAATTCCCCAAATAAAGGGGGTGTCTCTCGATGAAAAGAGGCCGGATGGCAATACAATCGGGCGGCTTAGTACCAAAAACCGGCTGATAAGGAAAGACCAATTCGGAAAAAGAAAGGGACGTTGCTCCAAGGTATTGCCGCCACTGGTGGTATTCGGATCTAATGGAAAAATTACAAGTTCCAATGTTCAATGACCAAGATAGGACGTTCCTGTGTATTTGGTACATTGGATACTATTGATCGCTAGGTAGCTAATGAGCCGAGGCCGACCAACGGGAGGCCGGAAAATAGGCAAAAACGCATACACAACGGATCATTGGCAACCTAGACATCAATAAACCTTGGAATTTGAACCTTGGGCCTTTCCGCATGTCCCGTGTAATTCTGGCAATGTCCGGCGGTGTCGATAGCAGCGTGGCGGCTTGGCTGCTGCGCGAGCAGGGTCACGATGTCATCGGATTGTTCATGCGGCATGGCCAGGATCATCTCCCCCCGGCTGCGGCTCCAACGTGCGAAGGCGGCAGTTGCAAGCAAGGCTGTTGCACGGCGGCCGATGCGGCCGATGCCCGACGCGTGGCAGATATGCTGGGATTCCCGTTTCATGCCGTTAATTTCCAGGACGAATTTGCCCGGATCGTGGATTATTTTGTCGCACAATACACAGCCGGCCGGACGCCCAACCCTTGTATCGTCTGCAACACATGGCTCAAGTTCGGCAAGTTGTTCGAGTATGCCGACCGTCTCGGAGCGGAGTATGTGGCCACGGGGCACTATGCCCGGCTGATTTCACAGCCCGATGGTTCGGTAGGTCTTTATCGTGGCTGCGATGCCTCGAAAGATCAGTCCTATGTGTTATTTGGAATTTCCCGGCCGCTGCTTTCGCGTATGTTATTGCCGGTGGGCGAATTTCATAAAGAAGAGATTCGCGGGATGGCCGAGCGGTTAGGATTGCGGGTGGCAGCCAAGCGCGACAGCCAAGAGATTTGCTTTGTCCCCGATCAGGATCACGCCCGTTTTATTCGTGAACGATGCAAAAACTTGGATACCGCGGGCGAAGTTGTGACCGTCGAAGGCGAGG
>CAZNMP010000336.1:0-3963 GCA_964573875.1 uncultured Planctomycetaceae bacterium
TTATATCGTGATCAACTATCCTGGAGGGTGGGATACGCACAGCAATCACTTTGCGACCATGCGCCGACAGACTCCCCAGTTAGACCAGGGATTGGCCTCGCTTCTTCAAGACCTGAAAGATCGCGGCCTGCTCGATAGCACCGTCGTCTGGTGTTGCGGCGAATTTGGACGAGGCCCCAAAGTCGATTGGCAACCGCCCTGGAATGGCGGACGAAATCATTACGGCAATGTCTTTTCCGTGTTGGTTGCCGGCGGCGGATTTAAAGGAGGGCACGTCGTTGGATCCTCCGACGAAAAAGCCCAGGAGGTCAAGGATCGCCCTGTCTATCCGGTCGATCTCCTCGGAAGCATTTATCATCTGGCCGGCATCGATCCCAGTGCCAAACTGCCACATCCATTGGGCATCGAGGCCCATGTCTTGCCCTCCGCATCCGAGGGCGCGAAATCGGCAGGCCTGCTGACGGAGATTATGTAACGCAAAAGGAAGTGGATCATGCGCCGACTCATATATTTCACATTCGGTCTGATCGGTTTGCTGGCAAATACGTCGATCCTGCATGCACAGGCGCGGCCCTATCTTGGTTTCGTTTATCCAGCCGGCGGCCAACAAGGCACGACTTTCCAAATTCGCGTGGGTGGACAAAATCTGGAGGATGTGGACGAGGTCCTTATCTCGGGGAATGGCGTTTTGGCCAAGGTCGTCGATTATCGGCGCAAACTCGGCCCCCAGGAGCATGCTCTGCTGCGGGAACAACTGAACGAATTGAAAGGCATATCGCCCAAAAAGCCGGGAGAGGGCAAAGCACCGAAAATTATTTCACATATAATAGCCTCGGCGAACATGGCGTCGGCATCCCCGCAAGATCCCGCAACAAAACAGCTCATTGAAAAAATCGTAACGCGTCTGGAGGAATACACCCAGAGACCGGCGTGTAATTCCATCGCAACCATCGTCATTATCGAAGTAACGCTCGATCCTGCCGCCGATCCGGGCCAACGCGAACTTGTGCTGGCAACTCCGCATGGGGCCTCGAATCCTTTGCCCTTCCATGTCGGTCAATTGCCTGAGGTTGTGAAAAAGCCGATGGTTACTGCCGAGTATCAGGTGCTTGGCAAGGAGGAATTAGCTCTCCGAAAACGGCCGCCCATCGAAGAACCGGATCGAATCGCTCTGCCTTGCGTGCTGAACGGCCAGATTGCCTCGGGCGAGGTGAATCGCTATCGCTTTGAAGCCAAGAAAGGACAACGTCTTGTCATCACGGCACAAGCAAGGCAATTGGTGCCCTTCATTGCCGATGCCGTTCCTGGATGGTTTCAACCGGTGATGACTCTATGCAATGCACGTGGGCAGGAAGTCGCCTACGGCGACGACTATCGTTTCAAACCCGATCCCGTCATTCTATTCCAAGTTCCGGAGGATGGCGAATACACGTTGCATATTGCGGATGCACTCTATCGTGGACGCGAGGATTTTGTCTATCGTATCGCGATTGGTGAGCTGCCTTTTTTAACGAACATCTTTCCATTGGGTCGGAGGGTTGGCGATGCGACCGCAATTCGAATGACCGGCTGGAATCTGGATTCAGCCGTACTGGAGCAGCCAGGGCTCGATGCAGAACCGGGAATTCGCTATGTCACCGCGAAAAACAAGGGGGTTGTCTCTAATCGTCTACCGTTTGCAATCGATCAACTGCCGGAATGCAACGAAATAGAACCCAATGACGATCCGTCACACGCCCAAAAAGTCCAGCTTCCGATAATCGTGAACGGCCGAATCAATCGACGCGGCGATTGCGATGTTTTTCAGTTTTCCGGCCACGCGGGCGATACGGTCGTGGCGGAAGTCTCTGCCCGGCGGCTCGATTCACCGTTGGATTCCCTTCTTAGAATCACTGATGCCGCCAATAATCTGCTGGCATTGAACGACGATCATGAAACGCCTGAATATGGCGTCGATACCCACCACGCCGATTCCTATCTGATGGTGAAATTGCCGGCCGATGGGATTTATCGCATCCATTTAAGCGACTTGGCTCGCGACGGGGGTGAAGAATTCGGCTATCGACTTCGCCTAAGTGCGCCACAACCCGATTTTGCTTTGTTTGTCGTTCCATCGAGCATAACGATGCGCAGCAAAGCCGCCGCTGCCATGAGCGTCTATGCCGTTCGCAAGGATGGTTTCGCCGGCCCTATCAAGGTGCAAATAATAAAATCGCCGGAAGGCTTTTCTTCGCCTTCTTTGACATTGGCGCCGACGCAAACATCGGGAAAGATTTCTCTAAAAACGACATGGACGGATACAGAGCATCCCGTTCTGTTTTCCGTCGAAGGCGTTGCAAAATTGGGAGAACGGAATATCGCCCATGCAGCCGTTCCGGCAGAGGACAAAATGCAGGCATTTTTATGGCGGCATTTAGTGCCTGCGGAAGAGCTAAAGGTTACTGTCGTCAATTCGGCGTATCAATCTCCGAGAAAACGAGTTGCTCGCTCTGTCAAGTCGGTATCCAATCCCAATCCGCCGCCGGCCAAACCCGAAGATCCTTCCGCTCCCAAGCCCAAATTCACCAAACAGCAAGTTGCCGGTCGCTTGCGACAACTCACGCTGCTCTTTGAAGACGGGCTCCTCACCGACGCATTCTATGCCCGAAAAGTCGCGGAATGCGAATGAACGGAAGCATTATTGCGTCCTGCATTGCCAATGAACCGTTCCGTTATCATCACCCATGCGAACGTTCCAGTCCGAAAGGCAGTTTTAGCTGTGGGTCGCGGTCGTCGTCAGGGTTCAACTCCTTAAATAACAAACTAGGCTGGATGTCCGTATTGCCCTGATACTTGTCGCTGCTGTATTCAACAAAAGGGCCCTCGATATCGTGATAGAAGATTTGGCAAATCGCGACGCCCGCATAAATCCGCACGGGCTGGACGGCGAACATCTCCAATGTCCAATAACCCCGAAATCCCACATCGCCGAAGCCGGCCGTTACGTGGACGAATAATCCTAGCCGTCCGATCGACGAACGCCCTTCGATCATCGGCACCAGATTGTGGGTCTCGGTCCGCTCAACGGTTCGCCCTAAATAAAGCTGATGCGGCTGAAGCACAATCCCCTCATGGGGAATGACCATCCGCCGCACGCGGTTGGCCTTCCTCATGTCGAGCACCACCTCTTCATAAACCATCAACTCGTCATGGAGCGTAAGGTTGTAGCTGTTCGGGTTCAGCCGCGACTCGTCGAACGGGTCGATGACGATGTTATGCCCGAGTTGGCTTTTAATCGCTAGGCCGGATAAGACCATGTTATTCGACTCCAATTTTGGGGCAAATGGCGCGCAGGGGGCACTCGGCACAGTTTGGACTGCGGGCGGTGCAAAAACCTCGCCCCAGCAGGATCATGCGGTGGCTCAATGCGATCCATTCTTTTTCGGCAAAACTGCTCATTAAATCCCGCTCGACCTTCTCGGGATCTTTTTCCGAGCTAAGCCCCAGGCGGCGGCTGATCCGGCCGACGTGGGTATCGACCACCACGCCGACGGCAATCCCATAGGCCGTGCCCAGCACGACATTGGCCGTCTTGCGGCCGACGCCCGGCAGTTCAACCAGTTTCTCCATCTCGCGAGGCACCTGGCCGTCGTAACGATCGAGCAAGGTTTGACAGCAGTTTTTGATGCTTTTGGCTTTATTCCGGAAGAATCCGGTGCTTTGGATATCGCGTTCCAGTTCCGGCAGCTTAGCCCGGGCGTAGTCGGCCGCCGAGGTGTACTTTTGGAACAAGGCCTTGGTCACCAGATTGACCCGCACGTCGGTGCATTGGGCCGAAAGGATCGTAGCCACAAGCAATTCCAAGGGCGACCGAAAATCAAGCGAACAGACCGCCTCGGGATATTGTTTCGCAAGAATTTGAGCAATTTTCGCGGCATACCGCTGAGCATCGGTTTTGGCGGCCATCCAAAGCACCTCAATCAC
>CAZNMP010000337.1:0-3961 GCA_964573875.1 uncultured Planctomycetaceae bacterium
TCAATTGAAAATTGCCGCATCCCGAATCGATTTTCCACGGCATCGAGCGTTTGGCCGGCCTTCAAGAGCGAGATTTTGGCCTTATAAAGCGTAGGACTTTCCGGCGTCCACAATGCCGCGTTTGGCAGCACGGCGTTCAAGCTTACCGTTTGACCTGCCGAAGACTTGGCATCGAGTTTCGTTGTCGTTTCTGCAATACGTTGTCCATTTTTGTCGAAAACCTCCAATTTCGCGGCCTCGGCTTGCTCTGCTTTTCCATGGACCGAAGCGCTGACGGTGCAAGAGGAGTGCGACACGTCAGGCTGAATGTAAATATCGCTCAGCCAGGCGTCGGGCCGTGCTTCCAGATACACATGCCCCCAAATGCCGCCCCAGGCAACGTCCATGTAGTCGGCCAGCGAGGACGCGCCGAACATTGAATCGACTTCCCATCGCTGTTTGGAATCCACCTGGATTGTGATGGTCGCGGTTTTGCCCAGTGTAACATAGGGCGTCACGTCGTATTCCTGCACCGACAGATAGCCGATATGCTCGCCGAGATATTGCTCGTTGATCCACGTCTTCGAGCAGCGGCTTACGCCCGTAATCGCCAGAAACGCCCGGCGGCCTGCCCAGGATTGTGGAATTTCGATCTGCCGCTTATACCACCCCTTGCCGACGAAGTTATGACGCACTTTGTCGTTTTCAACACCATACCCCTGATTGTCCCAAATGCCCGGCACTTGGATCTTGCCGTTGGCTGTCGGCGCATAGCCAGGCCGCGGCATGGCCGGCAGCTTTGCATCCGGCTGCTGCCATTTTTCCGTCTCACCCTTGTTATCGGGATCTGTGGCGAAGTTCCACGTGCCGTCGAGGCTTAAAACCTCGCGCGGCTGAGCATTGCCAACCGAGGTTATCGCACAGAATATAACAAGGACGAAAAGCAGCATTGTGGTTGGCCGATGACTCATTGAAATCTCCTCATGATCAATGTATTTCTCCCGAACGGAGAAGGGCAGGGGGGAGGACTAAACACAGGTGGGTGGTCGGATTGATAATGCCGTTGAGTTCCGGGACTTTTTTGCATATCAGCCCCTATTCGCCGCCATTCCAGCTTTTTCTAACAGTAAACACACTCTTGCAAGACGGAAATATCATTTTGCGGGAAAATCATTTCGTTTTGCGACGCTCGATATTTCAAAGGGCAGATGCGCTTTCGCAGCGCACCTGCCCTCTTTTCCCGATCACGGTTATTATCTATGTTTGCGCCAAGCGTAGGCCAGCAAGCCGATCAAGCCTGAGGCTAGAATAAGTAATGTGCTTGGTTCTGGTATAGTCGATATAGTAAGATTGTCGATGTAGCCCGTAAACGCCGCGACTCCGCCGGACCGAGCGCCAATGTTGAGAACGTAATCGCCGAATGCAACAGGAGCACTGCTTGTACAGTTGATACCGAATGGCCAGGTAGAATAACTGCTGATCAAATCCGTTCCGCGATACAATGCAATCACGGCCGTGTTCGATGTGGCATTCAAGTCGATATCCAGTCGCATGTTTTCCCAAGTGGAGTTGCTGTCGCCATGAAGATGGCTGAAGCCAACACCGTTGAAACCTTGCACATCACTGGCATTCCTCAAGGTTACTGCCCCCATGCCGGGCTTTGCATTGGTGTCATAATAGAAAGCACCGTCGTTGTCATTAGCATCAGCCGAATGCTCGAAGACGAGCCCTTCATTATCCGAGGTTACTAATTGCGACCAGGTGATTCGGAGGCTCCGGTAGGATGACAAGTTGAGCGAGTTGGTCGTCGCCAAATAGCTGGTGCTGGTGCCATTGAAATAGGCGCTGCTCCCGGCGCCCGTGGCCGTGACGCCGCTTTGCTGAACACCGCCAGTATTCGTCAGATCATTCGTCTTCGACGAATCCTTTAAAAAAGCCGTGGCATCTCCATCGAATGTCCATTTAGCAATGGTATCCGCCCGTGTTGTTGCTGCAAATACCGCGAATAATGCAGCAAGCGAAGCAACTCGAATCCAAGAACCTAAGCTTCGACTCATAATACCGCTCCATCTGAAAAGAGACAAACACACCTTAAAACCCCCAGCCGACGTCGGCGACATGCCGGCAGAAAACCCGACCGAGATTAGGATGTTTCCGCTTATTTTGGCTTCAAGTGAAAGTTGATCTGGTTCACTCCCCGATCCGCAACCTCGCAACTCAAAGTCGTCTTTGTGTTATAAATATCTGGAATATACCGCTCGATCTCATCGACCATCTGTTTCGGGGTCGTGTACTTCACGGCAACCTGCCGTCCCGTTTTTCGAGCGGCGAAAATCCGTACGGTCTTTTTGCCGGGCAGCGGCGCGGCGTTGCCCTTGAATTCATATTTCCCACCCACGATTTTGCCGCCCGTCGTCGGCCCCTTACCGTCGGCCGGCTCAAAACTGATCGTCCCCTCTTCCACGGGTTTGCCATCGAAGGTGACTTCTCCGGTGACGGGGAATCGTCCGCTGCCGCATCCAGCTAGAAGCATTAAGACGCCAATCGTCAACGTCATCCTGAGCGTAGCGAAGGATCTCGCCCAAGTCCCGACGAGATTCTTCGCTACGCTCAGAATGACGGTAAGATATTTGTAATGATTCCAACGCATGGGATTTTCCATTTCGTCCTGTCTTAGAAATCGCCGCTCACCACTTCCGATCCTTGCGGAGTACCCAATGCCTGCCATGCTGCCAGTGCAACCGAATCGCCAACGAACCGCACGCTACCATCGCCCAGGGCCAAGTTCACGCCGCCCGAGTGATTGCTTCGGGCCGCCATCGTTAGCGATCGCGGATTCCAACTGTTGAACAAGCTGCCGTCGCAGGGAGCGCCTTCCACGCTGATGCACGCCCCACTGCGGATTTCATCCGGCACCGTGGAATTGGGCGTGTAATTGTAGTGATACAAGGGTCCCTCGGGATAATGCATTACTCCGCGAAAATCTTGGCCAGGAATAGCACGAATCTCGGCGACGAAGGCCGTGTTCGACAACCCATCGCGTATCTGAGCGGCCGTCATGCTGCTGTTCAGATAGAAGACGCCGCCGGGACGTTTCATTGGCAAATTAGCGTACTCCGACTCGACCATCGGGCCGAGGCCGTTGTTGGCCGCGTAGGTTCCTCGGGCATAACCGTTGTTGAAGATCGGCTCCGCCTTTTCATTCGAGGGACACGTGAAGACCGACAATGTGGCTCCGCATACGGTGACGTTTTGTCCGCTGGCCACTTGCCCAAAGGCTTCATCCCAATTGATCGTATCGTAAAGATTTTTCTGCTCTAAGTACGGCAGGCAATAAGTGATCCAAGTGGCCTCCGCTCCGTCATTGCTGCCCGTGGTGGTTTTCGACCAATAATGCCCCGCCGGAAAGGAACCTTTGGCCTCATTGTGCAAATGCAACGCCAAGCCGATCTGTTTGAGGTTGTTGCCGCATTGCATTCGTCGGGCGGCTTCTCGCGCCGCCTGCACCGCCGGCAGCAACAGTGAAATTAGAATACCTATGATGGTTATTACCACCAAAAGTTCCACAAGCGTGAATCCATCGGAAAACATGGAGCGACTACGCCGGCATGGCGGCACACAAGATTGCTCTGGAATGTGTCTTCTTGTTTTTTCAGTTGCCATGACCTACTCCGTTCTCCGCATCCCGTGCCTTACTCGCCATGAAAATGAATTTGCTTACGCTTTGGGCGAATTGATTGCGACATCTTACTTCTTGACCCGAACGCCCTCGATCTTCACATTGTCGATTTGGCCGATAAAATACGCTTTACCGTCGTCTCTCCCGCCGATAAAAAACGGGGCACTGATGAAACAGTCGGGCGGTGCGTAATCTTCAAAAGTGCTGCCCGTGCCAACCCTCACTCGATCCTTAAATACCTTGACGATTTCGGTGCGCGAGAGCTTCTGATCTTTGCTGTCTGGCACACGGCGAAATTCAGCC
>CAZNMP010000338.1:0-3945 GCA_964573875.1 uncultured Planctomycetaceae bacterium
CGAATCCAAGGCCGCCAGAGCGGCATTCGGATCACCGGAATAACGCAAGGCCTCGGCCCGACCCAAGGTGCATTCGCCTGCGTCGTAGCCGGCTCGCTCGGCAGCGCGGTAGCTTTCGATGGCCTCGACGTATTCTTGCCGTGCGAAGTGGCTCTTGGCCAAGTAGAAATGGGCCATGGCTCCGCCGTCGGCCTGCTTGAGCACCTCGATGGCACGATAGTAGCGTCCTAAAAGATACAGGCACACGCCAAGCCGAACTCGGCTGGCGGGCGTGTGATCTTCGCGCGTTTGCAGTTGGCCGACGGCATCGCGCAACACTGCGTATTGCGAGAAATCTCGGCTAACGGCATCTTGCATCTGCCGCACTTCGCGCGGGCCAAATGTGTCGTTCAAAAGGACGGATTGTTTGAGATCAAATTCTACCGTTTGCAGCATCGAAACTACTCCTCTGACAATGCAAATCAAAAGAGCCAGCGAAGGGAGTCGAACCCTTAACCCCCGCATTACGAATGCGGTGCTCTGCCGATTGAAGCTACGCTGGCAAATCCCCAACTAGAAAGGACTTATCGACTTCCATCCCAAGCAAACTGCAACGGGAAGAGACGCCCCTTGGAAGACATCCCATTCTACTGCTCCCCGCTGTCTACAAATGGGGTGAATCACATAGTTTACCTAACAACCCCACAGTTGACAAGTCGATCCCAGAATACCTGGAAAAAGACCAAATTGCCGTAGCAAAGAGGGGTATCGCTTCTCTAGAAGTCATGAAATCCACTTCTTTCTAGGGGGATAGCTATACACCCCATCATTTTCCAAGAAATTCCACGGTCCTGGGGATAGTTCCGCTGGGCGCAGTAATTTTTTACACCGGTACGTCAGCTTCGCAGCAGAGCCGCCGTACCGGCGGCCGCTAAACGAGAGTTTGACGTGCCAATGGCCGCTGAACGAGGGTTTGACGTGCCGATGACCCTAAACTGTTATGCAATCTGGGTACATTCCGGGAGCTGGTTAGCTCCCGGCTATACTATTGTGGATTTTGCGATCCACGGACAAAACGCCAAAATCCGTTACTGCATCCGGTCCGCTGTTTCTTACTTATTGCTCAGCGAAACGATCCGATTGATGGCGTTGAGGAACGCTTTGGCGCTGGCCTCGACGCTGTCGGTCGATACGGCTCGGCCGCGGTACAATTGCCCATTGTGGTCTACTTGCACCAGCACCTCGCCCTGGGCGTCTTTGCCGACAGTGACGCTGTGGACGCTGAAATCGCGGCACGTGACTTCCACGCCGGTGGCCTGTTCGATGGCCAGGAAGATGGCATCAATGGGACCATCGCCGCAGGAAAGATGGACCTCCTGCTTTTCGTCGCCGCGACGCAGGCGGAGCGTTACCTCGGGAATTTGGCCGGTGCCGCACGTTACTTGATACGAATCGACCGCCCATTGCTCGGCGACGGCGTGGATTTGCTGTTCGACAAGCGCGGCGATGTCGGCGTCGTAGATCGCTTTCTTTTTGTCGGCCAGGATTTTGAATTGCTCGAAGACCGTATCGAGTTGTTCGCCGGTGACGGTATAGCCCAGGGCTTTGGCACGATCGGCCAGGGCAGCCCGACCGCTGTGTTTGCCCAGCACGAGGTCGCTCATCGAGAAGCCGACGTCCTCGGGCCGCATGATCTCGTAGGTGGTTCGTTCCTTGAGCATGCCATCCTGATGGATGCCGGCCTCGTGGGCGAAGGCATTTTGGCCGACGATGGCCTTGTTGCGCTGGACCTGAATGCCGGTGATGTTCGACACCAGCCGGCTAACGGGAACGAGGCGTCGGGTATTGATCCGGGTTTCAGCTTGGTAATAGTCATTGCGCGTGCGCAGGGCCATGACCACTTCTTCGAGCGAGCAGTTGCCGGCCCGTTCGCCCAGCCCGTTGATGGTGCATTCGACTTGGCCGGCCCCGGCTTCGACGGCGGCAAGGCTATTGGCCACGGCCATGCCCAGGTCGTTATGACAATGGATGCTCAACACGGCGCGATCGATGTTCGACACGCGCTCGCGCAGCGTGCGGATCACTTCGGCCATGTGGGACGGAGTGGCGTAACCGACCGTATCGGGAATGTTGATCGTGCGCGCGCCGGCGTCGATCGTGGCTTCGACCACTTGGCAGAGGAAATCCAACTCGGTGCGAGTGGCGTCTTCGGGCGAGTATTCCACGTCGTCGCAATAGGTTCGGGCTTGCTTCACGCCTGCGACGGCTTGGCGGATAATTTCCTCCCTGCTCATCTTCAGCTTGAATTCGCGATGGATGGGGCTGGTGGCGAGGAAGACGTGGATTCGTCCGCGCTCGGCGTCTTTCAAGGCCTCGCCTGCCCGGTCGATGTCGGCCGTTCGACAGCGGGCCAGGCCGCAGATGACCGAGCCGCGGATATTGCGGGCGATGGAGCGGACGGCCTCGAAATCGCCCGGCGAGGCGATGGGGAAACCGGCCTCGATCACATCGACGCCGAGATCGACCAGCGACTGGGCAATCTCCATTTTTTCGGCCAGATTCATACTTGCGCCTGGCGATTGTTCGCCGTCGCGCAGCGTGGTGTCAAAGATTACAACATGTCGAGACGCATTATCGGTATTTGCCATGAGGCGAGAATCCTTAAGAAAGCGGGAATAAAGATTATGGAAGCATCAAACAACCGGCTGCCGACCCTTGGTCGGCCCGGGCAACACCAGCCATGCCCTCGATGGGCACTGATCGCTCCCACTTTCCTGAATGAAGGCCATAACTCGCTCAACTATCTTGAACCAACAAAAAACCCCAAAGGCTTGGTTGGGCCCTGGGGTTCGATTGTTTTGCCGCATTTTGATGCGAACCCTAAGGCCGACGCTCCAAGAGCGCTTGTAGTAACAAGGCCAGTAGGTTTCGCAAGCTCATCATATCCATACTTTATCGGACACCAGGGCGGCGGTCAAGTTCGGGGGTGCGAAAAAATGTAAAGATAGGCAAATCGCGGCTCTGGCAAACACCACCCATTCCCCACATGGCGGGGGCGTGAGTTTTTGGCAAGCTGTCGTGGCGGTTTGTTTTTGCGCTGGTTTATTGTTTCATGCGCCTCGGCCGCTGCTATCGACGGCACGCTAGGCCAAGTTATCGACAAATCCCGCGCCTAGTGCCTCGACAACTATGGCGCGACGGTTTTCTCCCAGTTTAACGGTCAACGTTTTCTGCTGTTCCGCAAGGTTCCAGACCAACACGGCCTTGGCTGTTGGATACCACGCACAGACCGCTGGCGTTTCCTCGACGATAAATGGCACATCGTTCAGCTTGGCGGTAATTTCACGCTTGAAGGCCATGAGATCGGCCAAGGATTCCGGCATGGTGCGAACGTTGGCCGAGGAATTGGACGCCGGCTGTCGGGTGACGAAAACCGTGCCTCGCGAGGCAAGCGTGCCGGCGAGAGCCAACCGGGCGTCGGCATCCGAAAGGAACGTCCATCCGTCAGCAGCCGGCTGATCGGTCACTTCAAACGGAATGCCGGAGGCCAGAAACAGACTGAAAGGATTGTCGTCGCCCACGTAGCGACTCGCTTCACCCCAATAATGTTTGAGCGGCCCGCGGAGTGCGTGTCCGGCGAGTTTTTGATGCAGCGCGGCATTGCGTCTCATCGCGGGAGCAAGTACCGCCCAGTGTGTGCGAGGAAACGCCGTGACTCCGCTCATATACATGGTGTTTCGAACGTCGCAAATCGTCGAGACGACGAGTTTCGCCGCCATATTGGCCGCCGAAAGCCGATGGGCCGGATAGGCCGTCGTCTCACTGAAGGCAAGTTCAGGCTTGGCATAGCGCCGATGGAAGAGCGAGCAGAACAGTTCGTCAACCTTGCGTTTGACAGGCGCGAAGTCGTCGTCGTTGAACATCATCTCGCCGACGCGGAACGGCACTTGCACATAGTCGGCCAAC
>CAZNMP010000339.1:0-3912 GCA_964573875.1 uncultured Planctomycetaceae bacterium
ATCCACGCCCGCGAATTTTGCGAAGGGGAACACGGCCTCTTTGACGGAAAATTGCGAGGGCACCGGCTCGTGCGTGTATCCCTGTTGGGCCAACGAAACGCCGGCCATTACTTTGGCCGCCACTTTGGCCAACGGCATTCCCGTGGCTTTCGACACGAACGGCACGGTGCGGCTTGCCCGGGGATTCACTTCCAACACGTAGACGTTCTGATGCCCATCCTCGCGTTTCACGGCGTATTGAATGTTCATCAAACCCTTGACTTCCAAACGCTGGGCCAAGGCAATCGTCGATTGGCGGATCTCTTCGACCACCGCCGGCGGCAAGCTATACGGCGGGATCGCACAGGCCGAGTCGCCCGAGTGAACGCCCGCCTCTTCGATATGCTCCATGATGCCGGCCACGATCACTTGCTGGCCGTCGGCGATGGCATCGACATCGACTTCCGTGGCATCTTCCAAAAAGCGGTCGATCAACACGGGTTGGCCTTGCGAGACCAAAAAGGCCTCGGCCACGAACCGCTCGAACTGCGCGCCGTCGTAACAAATCTCCATCGCCCGGCCGCCCAACACGAAGCTGGGCCGCACCAAGCAAGGATACCCGACCGCGGTGACTTGCTCTCGGGCCTGCGACATATTCCGCGCGATCCCGCTGGCCGGCTGCTTCAGCCCTAATCGGTTCAAAATGTTTTTGAACTTTTCGCGATCTTCGGCGGCCTCGATCATATCGACGCTCGTGCCGATGATCGGCACGCCCGCATTGTTCAGCGCTCGGGCGAGGTTCAGCGGCGTTTGACCGCCGTACTGCACAATGACGCCGTCCGGCTGGATGCGGTCGCAAATGTTCAGCACGTCCTCGGTCGTCAACGGTTCGAAGAACAAGATATCCGAGGTGTCGTAGTCGGTCGAAACCGTTTCGGGGTTCGAGTTGACCATGATCGACTCGACGCCCAGATCTCGCAATGCGAAACTAGCATGGCAGCAGCAATAATCGAACTCGATGCCCTGACCGATGCGGTTTGGCCCGCCGCCGAGAATGATAATCCGCCGTTTACCGGGCTTTTTGGCCGGCGTTTCGTCTTCATCTTCGTAGGTCGAATAGAAATATGGCGTATAGGCCTCGAACTCGGCGGCGCAGGTATCGACCGACTTGAAAACGGCCCGAATGCCGCGGCGCTTGCGATCCTCGCGCACGTCCATTTCGGTCGTTTTCCAGAGTGTGGCGAGTTGGCGGTCGGAAAACCCATATTGCTTGGCCTGCCGCATCAGAGCGTCGTCGCACTGGCGTATGTCGCCAACGGCACGCAATTGGTCTTCCATCTCGACGATCTGGAACAGGTTTTCCAAGAACCACGGGTCGATGCCCGTCATCTCGTGGATTTCCTCCAACGGCATTCCGCTCTTAATGGCATAGCGCAAATGCCAAACCCGCTCGTGGCCGGGCGTAATCAGCTTCGCATGGATCACGTCTTCCGAAGGCTGGTCGGGCGTGCCCCACAAATCCTTGCCGTCGCAGCCGAATCCGAAGCTACCCACTTCCAACCCGCGAAGCGCTTTCTGGAACGATTCCTTGAACGTCCGCCCGATGGCCATGGTTTCGCCGACGCTTTTCATCTGCGTGGTCAATTCGGGATCGGCCTCGGGGAATTTCTCGAAGGCGAACCGCGGCACCTTCGTCACCACGTAGTCGATCGTCGGCTCGAAACAGGCTCGCGTCTCGCGCGTGATGTCGTTGGGCAATTCATGCAGCCGATAGCCGATAGCCAGCTTGGCGGCGATCTTGGCGATGGGGAATCCCGTGGCTTTCGAGGCCAAAGCGCTCGAACGGCTCACCCGGGGATTCATTTCGATCACGACCATCCGCCCATTGGCCGGATTGATGGCGAATTGAATGTTCGACCCGCCCGTTTCGACGCCGATCTCGCGCATCACGGCGATCGAGGCGTCGCGCATCCGCTGGTATTCCTTGTCGGTCAGCGTCTGGGCGGGTGCCACCGTGATCGAGTCGCCCGTGTGAACGCCCATCGGATCGAAATTTTCGATCGAGCAGATGATGACGCAGTTGTCATCCTTGTCGCGCATCACCTCCATTTCGTACTCTTTCCAGCCGATCACCGATTCTTCCAGTAGCACTTGATGAACCGGTGAAAGATCGAGCCCGCGCTGCACCAGATCGTCGAAAGTGTTGCGGTTGTAGGCGATGCTCGAACCGGTGCCGCCCAAGGTGAAACTGGGCCGCACGACGCACGGCAGACCGATCTCTTGGACGACGCGCCGTGCTTCGTCCAAACTGTTGACCGTTTCGCCGCGGCACACTTCCAGCCCAATCTTCTCCATCGCCACTTTGAACTGGTCGCGCGATTCGGCCTTTTCAATCACGGCGGCCGTGGCGCCGATCATCTCGACCTTGTACTTCTCCAGAACGCCGTGATGAAACAGGTCCATCGCCAAATTCAAGCCGGTTTGCCCGCCCAAGGTGGGCAGCAAGGCGTCGGGACGCTCCTTGGCGATCACCTTCTCGACCATTTCCCAAGTCAGTGGTTCGATGTAGGTCCGATCGGCCATTTCGGGATCGGTCATGATGGTGGCCGGATTGGAATTAACCAATACGACTTCATACCCCTCTTCCCGCAACGCTTTGCAGGCTTGGGTACCGGAATAGTCAAACTCGCAGGCTTGCCCAATAATGATGGGACCGGAGCCGATCAGCAATATCTTTTTGAGGTCGTTGCGACGTGGCACGAGACAGTTTTCTCTTTTCTCTGGCGAAAGGGCTATAAGGCTCTAAAGAAGTAACACACCGGTGCTTTTCATGTAACCGAAAACCGGGCACTGTGTAAAATCCCTTGATATTAGCACGGTTAGGGTAAGTGCATCAAGGGGGCGGCTAGGTTCATCTGTAAGTAACCCCCAAAGCATTCCAGAGTTTTTTTACTACCTCACACGATGGTCTTGATGTGTTGCTTGGCTGACTTGTTGCCCCACACTAGAAGGGGTAAGATAGGCTGGTGCGTTAGATAATGCTATTGCATAGCTCTGAACAACACATTGCCTCTCGAAAAGATAGCCAAACAGGGGGGTGATTGTGATTAACTGTTGTGAGGATTATCTATCGTGAAAATCGCAGAACTAGAAGCTCACCATGACACCCTTGCTGATTCAGAGCAAACCATTCACGAGATGGTGAAGAACGGCGATTTTCCCAAGGTTTTTTCTGTTTGCGTGGAGTCGTTCACGTACATTATCCCAGCCATCAGTTTTCGGAAGAAGAGAGGCATAACACCGGAGTTACCTGATCCATTGGCATTTGCGACGATCTTGAAATATGCCCCACCTCTATTTGAACACGCCGTAATTGAATCACTTTTTGAGTTCATCAATTCCTCACGGGTTCTCGTGAAATCCGAAAAGAATTTCTTGGATTCGATCGAATCCGCCCGAAAACGTGAGCAGATTGCCCACCGACTTTGGAACCATCTCGAACATTATCCCGGGATGCTCCAACGTCACATTGGCGCAGAACTAGGCGTGGTTCAGGAAGAAGCAGTTGATATTTTGGAAGTGTGGGAAGAACTGGGCATATTGGATCGGCAGTCGGAAGACAGAAGCTATCGCCTCTATTTCCGCACTCGACTTGATACAGAAGTGGCAGGCCTTTGCCCGAATTGTGGTGTATGTGGCAAAGGTCGAAAAGAGCTTTTCTTCAAGTCTTTTGCATGCCAGAAATGTGGCAAAGAGGGCCATTATCATATCGAGTACGGTAGTTGATTCATCAGGAGTGTTTCATGACATATCTCGTAGTATTTCTCGCCGGTGCAGTGGCCTCTGCATCAGCACTTTTAATAGGTTATTTTGGCTATGTCAATCTCTTGTTAGCTGAGCAGCGAAGAGCCAGGAAATGGAATACCCGATTGG
>CAZNMP010000340.1:0-3897 GCA_964573875.1 uncultured Planctomycetaceae bacterium
GTGGGGCGGATTTTGAATGGAATTCAGGAGGGCGTAGGCGCCGCAAAGCATCCGCTGGTTGATGTATTTCGCGCGGGACGCCAGATCCGCCCTCGAACGGCGGGACAATCGCGTTACATTGAAGCCATCAGCCAACATGATATCGTATTGTGTTGCGGACCGGCCGGGACGGGGAAAACCTATCTGGCCGTTGCGATGGCGGTCGCTGCATTGAAGAAGGAATCCATCCGGAAGATCGTGTTGGTTCGGCCGGCGGTCGAAGCGGGGGAGAGCCTGGGCTTTTTGCCCGGCGACTTGCAGGCCAAGATCAATCCCTACCTGCGACCGTTGATGGATGCCCTGCACGAGATGATGGATCACGATTTGATCCGCCGCTATACGGAGGAAGACTTGATCGAGGTGATACCGCTGGCCTACATGCGCGGCCGCACACTGAACGAGGCGTTTATCATTCTCGATGAGGCGCAGAACACCACGATCGCGCAGATGAAGATGTTTTTAACCCGGATGGGTACAGGCTCGAAAATCGTGGTGTCGGGCGATGTGACGCAGATTGATCTACCGCCGAAGATCCACAGTGGGCTGGTGGATGCGTTGACACGACTTGGAGGCATCGACGGCATTGCCGCTGTGACGCTTACGGCATCCGACATCGTGCGCCACCCCTTGGTGCAAAAGATCGTGAAGGCCTACGAGGAGACAGCGAAGAAGAGAAAATAGAGAAAGGCGCAATGAAAAAAGGCTCAAGGTTCAATGGGCAAGGTTCAATGACCAATGAGCAATGCTTAGGGTTTGGTGGCCAGAATCTTTTTTGAACATTGGTCATTGAACTTTGGAATTTAGATAATCCATGTTTGGTTGGCGAAAACGAAAACGATTCGAACGCGTATCATCGCTCGAACTGCCGCCGGGGCAGTGGGAGCGGGCGTGGACCAATTTGCGCCAGCGCGACGTGCTTGGACGCGTAGCGCTTGCGTTGTTGGCTTCCGTGGCGACATGCGCGGTGATTCACGGCTGGGATCCGCCGTTTGCTTATCGCACGGGCTACGTTCCATCGCGCAATATTGTGGTCGCCACACCATTTATCAAGGCCGACCCCGTGGCCACGGCCGAGGCGCGTGAACAAGCGCGCAGCCAAGCGAGATATGTCTACAAGCAAGACGCGGACTCGCTAGTACAATTGCAGGCGGCGTTGCGAAACACGCTGGTTGAGCTGACGGCCGCCCCGACGTTGGACAAGGTGCCGCCGAAAACTTGGAAGGATTTCCAACTGCCGCCGGTTGCGGGTGCAAAGCCGCTTACGCCGAAACAGCAAGACGAGCAATACCGTGCCTTCCGCGAGACGTTTGCGTCGAAGGAACGCTTGAAAGGCATCATGGATGCCATCGGCAGGGTCTTCGCGCCGTATGAAAGAGACGGATTGCTCGACAAGCTCAATCAGGAAAAGCTTGGACAGGGCAACAAGCAGGAGATTCTCGTCTATCCGAAGGGCGATCCCGCATCACAACATATCGTTCGGGTGAGCGATGTACAACTCGGTGAATGCGACGCCATACGTGACGCTCTTCACAAGCAGCTCGAGTTGGAAGCGGTGGCCGACCGCCTTTTTGCTTGGCTTTCTCCACAATTGAAGAAGATATGTCCCACGTTGACCGTGGACGAGACTCGCACGAAAGATTCGAGAGAATCGGCCGCGAAAGCCGTGGACGAAGTGTTCGCGAACTATACGCCGGGTCAAGAGTTGGCCGCGGCGGGGAAGCCCTTGGGCGACGAGCAACTGGATTTGCTGAGCTTGGAATATGCAACGGCCATGCATCTACGCCATGCTGAGCATTCGGGGGCGATGTGTTTGCGATCATTGGCGGTTATCGGCATGGTGTTCGTTTGCTTCATGGCTTGCGGCGTTTACATGCGTTTTCATCAGCGAGGTCCTCTGGTCAGTCTGACGCGGTTGATTGTGTTGCTGTTGTTGGCCATGACGACCATTGCCTTGGCGCGTTGGGCGTCGGCCAACGCCTGGCGTGGCGAGCTTGTTCCGCTGCTGCTGTTTTGCATGACGATGGCGATCGTTTACCAACAGCGGCTTGCGATTCTGATAGCCGGCATGATGACCGTGATCGTGGTGTTGGCCGTCGGACTTGGTTTTTCCGAGTATCTACTGCTGGGCGGCGTGACGGCGGCGGCCGTGCTGAATTTGCGGAGCATTCGGAATCGCAGCAAACTGATTCACGTCGGATTGTTTGCGGGATTGGTGGCGATCGTGCTTTATGTGACCATTGGGTTGATCGACAACCAGCCTTTGGATCTCGTGCTTCTGAAAGATGCCGCACGGAATGGTCTTTGGGCCTTGGCGGCGGCCTTTTTCGCGACCGGCTTGCTTCCGTTCATCGAGCAGTTGTTCGGCGTGTTGACCGATCTTAGCCTGTTGGAATTAGGCGATGTGGCGCATCCATTGTTGCAAGAGCTGGTTCGCCGGGCTCCGAGCACCTACAACCACTCGGTTACGGTCGGTTCGATTGCCGAGGCGGCGGCCGAAAGCATCGGCGCTCGAGGTTTGCTGGTTCGCGTGGGCGCGTATTTTCACGACATTGGGAAAATGTTGAAGCCGGCCTATTTTATCGAGAATCAACGCCCGGACGACAACCGCCACGAAACGTTGGTGCCGGCCATGAGCACGTTGGTGATTATCGCCCATATCAAGGACGGCGCCGATCTTGCCCGGCAACACCGACTGCCGCAGCCGATCATCGACTTGATTGCCCAGCATCACGGCACGACGCGCGTCGAGTTTTTCTTCGGCCGCGCAACCGAGCAGCAACAGGCCGATCCGAATGCGAGCGAAGTGGACGAAAGCAGCTATCGCTATCCCGGCCCGAAGCCGCAAACCAAGGAGGCGGCCGTGCTGATGCTGGCCGACGCTGTTGAGAGCGCCAGCCGCACGCTGGTCGATCCCACGCCAGCACGGATTGAAAGCCTTGTGCGGGAAATCGCGGAAAATCGCCTGCACGGCGGGCAGTTCGACGAGAGCGGTTTGACATTGCGGGAACTGCGCACCATCGAGAAGAGCATGGTTATGTCGCTTACGTCGATCTATCACGGGCGGATCAAGTATCCCGAGCAGAAGACCGCGTGAAAAGGAGCGATCAGCGGTCAGCTATCAGCAGTCAGCGATCAGCAGTCAGGAAGCAGTGGTCAGCGATCAGGGGTAGTTTTTCTTTTTCTGGGGCAGTTTCGGCATTTTGATTACGATCACAATTACCAATCGGCAGAAGCGATTGCGGGTGGATCGGCGGCGCATGCGCCGGGCGATTCTGGCGATTCTGCGCGATGGGGATATCCATGCGGCCCAAATTAGTATTGCGATTGTGGATGATCCCGCGATTGCGAAGCTGCATGAGGAATTTCTCGATGATCCTGAACCGACCGATGTTTTGAGCTTCGTGCTGGAGCAATCGGAAGGCGTTTTGGAGGGCGAAGTGGTGGCGAGCGCCGATACGGCTGCCGTTAATGCCAAGCATTATCGCTGCACGCCCGAGGAAGAGTTGCTGCGTTATGTGATCCACGGCACACTGCACTTGGTCGGCTATGACGATGTAACGCCGTCGAAAAGGGCCGTGATGCGGAAGAAAGAGAACCAGTACCACGGCCAAGCAGGTAAAAAGGGAAGCACAGATAAACGCGGATAAACACGGATAGTAAGACTGAAGTTTCCTTTATGCCGTCTGAAAAAGCATCTGCCATTGTGATCCGAAGCGTGGAGTTCAGCGAGACAAGCCTCGTTGTGACGCTGTTCACGCGGGAATTTGGCAAGATAGGGGCTTTGGCGAAGGGGGCGAGGCGGCTTAAAAGTCCTTTCGAGTCTGCTCTTGACCTGTTGGCCCTCTGTCGAATAGTCTT
>CAZNMP010000341.1:0-3864 GCA_964573875.1 uncultured Planctomycetaceae bacterium
ACTTTTTTTGGAAGTTGACGTCATTTCACGAAAAGTTCTGTGTGCGTCGTTCAGTTTGTTATTGGTCGTTGTTGCGTTTTCGGCCTTTGCCGTCGCCGGCACGGTCTCCTATTCCGAGACGTTTCAAACTACGGGCGAACAGGCGACTGCTGACGGCAGTTCTTTTACCAATTACACTAATTGGACGTACTACACAACTGACAATGCCAATGCAGGTGCATCGGTAGGTACTGCCGGTATTCTTACTCTCGGCCGAACCGCCATCGCTGACGATGCTGGTACTGTTTTGGCTTCCATCTCGGCCCAAGCTCTCGCAGGTCAGTCTGCCTTCGACGTGTCGACCAACGCGCTCACGGTTTCTGCTGATATGACAGGAACCGGCCCTGCCGGAATGTTCCATGTATCGCTGTTAGTTGGCGCAGTGGAGTTTATGTTCCATCCTGGCCATAATAAGGGTGCGGGCCGCGTGAAGAGCTTGAGGTCTGGAGCTATTATCGATGAGGCTCCTGATCTGGGATTTACTCCTTCACAAAACAATCTCTATAACGTTTCGGTCACCATTGTAGAAAACAGTGGCGATAGCTCCCAATACGATGTTTCCTACTCCATGGGGTCCTTTAGTAAAGAATTCACGGCAGGAAAAGCGGATTTTGGCTCTCTGGATTCGGTCGGCTTAATGGTTAATGGCACTACAGGTAGTTCAGAATACGGCAAATTCAGCAACATCACCGTATCGCAATTACCTGAACCAGCCGCAACTGTGATAATGGGTACCGGTATTGCCGGTCTGCTGTGATACGGCTTGGTCGATTTTCGACGACCCCGTGATGGAAATGGCGGCCTCCGAAGAAGAAACACGAAAAAATAGTGGCCTGTAATAGGAAACAATGAGCTGTTTGGCGTTGGAACAGAAGAACGGTTTTGATGTGTGTTGATTTTACACCTTTTTACTTCACGGGAGGACTCACTATGAGTCGTACGATTTCCAGCGTGGTCTGTGTTTCGTTGATCCTTAGAGTTATTTTTTGCGGATGCCTGCTCGTGGCAGTCGTGGCATTGGCCCAACCGGCGGCCGCGACCACCATTACCGCCCTGGGTGCGCAGGGAGATTTCGGCCCCGGCTGGCGATCGACGGACGTCACCAAGACCGCGGCCTATGATCCCAATCACGATGGGGCATACGGGTCCAATGGCTACTACTATGTAACCTACAATGATGAGTGGACGGGGCAAGTCGTGAAATCCAGCCTGCCTGCCTTTCTCGACGGCGACGTGGCCGTGGCTAGCGGATACTATCTGTGGGGTGGCAATTCGGACTTTGATGATCCAAGTCAACCGATCGGTCCGAGCGTGGCGGATATTCGCAGCTGCGTATTCGCCAACGACGGTATCGCAGCAGATACCTATTCCGACGCTCTCCATTTCACGCTCGCCACACAGTCGGATTTTGTGCTTACGGTGATTCTCGATGGGCGTCCCGAGAGCAATTGGGATGCGGATAGGGTTGACTCCGTCAAGGTCACAGGCCCCGGTAGCTCTAGTAGTGAAGTGTCCGGCTTGGACGCCTACTTTGGCAATACCTTTGATTACGCTTTCTTCAGGATCAGAGGCAACGCTGGCGATACGTTCACGGTATCGCTGCGCGGCCCTGACACATCCAGGATGATTACCGGCCTTGGATTCGAGTCGATCCCTGAGCCGAGCACGTTGGCTCTGTTGACCACGGGCCTGCTCGGCCTGCTCTGCTACGCCTGGCGGAGGCGAAAAATAGCGGAAAACTAGAAAACCGCGGAGAAACGTAGCCGAATGGTTAGATGGAGTATTTGCCCCCCCAGGGGAACGGTGCCGATTTGCAAAAGTCCAGATCAAACGGAAATTCGCAGGTCAGACGCCCCGTGCCTGACATCAATGTGACGATGCACTCGTCCATAAACAACTTGTGGTGCAGGGCGTCCTGCCTGTCCAGTGCAGCCGAGACGGCCGCACCACCAAACGCAGAGTTGTTTTTAGACCAGTGCGATGCGGTGTGTATCATGTACGGAGTACAGAACCTACGAATATATTCCTCTGCGGTGATTTATCAACAGGGATGGTGCTCCAATGAAGTGTACCACAACCAAAAACGCCTTTACCCTTGTGGAATTGCTTGTGGTCATCACGATCATTGGCATTTTGATTTCGCTCTTGCTGCCCGCCGTGCAGGCGGCTCGCGAGGCGGCGCGGAAAATGCGATGTCAAAACAACATGAAGCAACTCGGCTTGGCCGTACTTGGCTACGAAAGCCAGTGGGGCATCTTCCCACCGAGTTCCTCGTGGCCCACCAACACGTTGGCCAGCGCGGATAACTATCGGGTCAACTGGGTTATCCTCGTCCTACCCTTTCTGGAACAGCAGCCGCTCTACGACTCGTTCGACACCAGCGCACCCATCTCCGGTGCCGGCAGCTCATCGAACATGGCGGCTCGCGCCGTCGAGCTTTCCGTCATGCTTTGTCCAACTGATTCGTACAATCGTCAGGCGTTCATGGGCAGTCGGAATTCAGCGACGGCGGCCTTCGGCGACAACTGGGCACGCGGCAACTATGGCGCCAACGCCGCCTTGGGCTGGGGTGTTGACAATGGCCCGGACATTCGCTACGCGTTTGGGCCGACGTCTGCCGGTTGGGCTCTCTCCTACGTCCGTGGCGTGATGGGCGCGAATTGCGCCATTACGATGGCACAAGTTCACGATGGTACGAGCAACACCGTCTTGCTGGGCGAGATGCGAGCCGGCGTGACCGCGTTCGACTCACGCGGCGTTTGGGCCTTGTCGCTCGGCAGTAGCGCGCTTTGGGGGACCGGCGCGGCCATCGGCTGCGGCGGTTACGGCCCGAATTGCATGTTTGTATGGAGCGACGATATCGTCGCGGGCGACGCTATCCTAGAGGTCTTCGGCGGCAGCGACGGCTTAATCAACGAAGGGATGGCATGCGGCGAAGGTGGCGCCAACTGGCAAACGGCGCCCCGAAGCATGCACACCGGAGGAATCAACACTTGCTTCGCCGACGGCAGTATTCACTGGATCAGCGACAATATCCAAACCATGCCAAGCACGACGGCGAACCTGTCGGTTTGGGATCGCATCATGGCCTCGGCCGATGGGTTCCCCGTCGCGGGCGATTCGTATTGACGATTTCTTCCGTTAGAGGTGGAAATCGTCCCCCTGAATCCCAACAAACCAGTAAAAGCCAAGGCGTCGTTGGGGCCCGCAAGGCCCTACGTCGATCGGATGATTGTCATTCATAAAGATTAGAAAAATAGGTCATGAAAAAAACTCTGCTTCTTTTGTTCTGTCTGTTGTTTCTGCAGACAGCGTTGTATTCCGCGGAACTGGCGAAGGACGGCGCGACCGGTTGGAAAATCGTTCTGCCCAACGAATCGACGATTGTCGAGAAAACCGCCGTACGCGAACTAACCGAGCATCTGAAGCTGATTACCGGCGCGAATTTCCAGACGATTGTCGAAAAGGACGTCCCCGCCGACGGGAAGTCGCTGATTTACGTCGGCTACACAGCGAAGGCCCCGAAGAAGAACTACAAATTCGACGAAATCCTGATCAAGATGGACGGCGGAAATCTGATTCTTGCCGGACATCCGAAGCGAGGCTGCCTGTACGCGGTCTATTCGTTCTTGCAAGACGTCGTCGGCGTTCGATGGTGGACGTCTGAAGACATGTTTATACCGAAGAAACCGACGCTTGTCGTCGCGGACGACCTAGATGTCTCCTACGCGCCGCAGATGATCTCGCGCGAAATGTGTCACCGCGACGCCCAGCCGACTGTTTTCTCGGCTCGTATGAAGGGCAACGGGAATTTAACCCCGGAAT
>CAZNMP010000342.1:0-3847 GCA_964573875.1 uncultured Planctomycetaceae bacterium
CTGCCCAAGCCCGGGTGAACAATTTACGCGATAAAATGACTGCTTTGCCGGAAACGCAAGTAACGACCGAAACGTCCGGCCATGCCAACGACGGCACCGACCGGATGCGCGAGCAGTTCTATGCGCTTCAGGTCCGCGAAAAAGAGGCCCAAGCGAAATACGCGGACGATCATCCGAAAATGCGGCAGATTCGCGATCAAGTGGCCACTGCCCGCGAAATCCTCGGCCGGGAGGAACGCGAGCGAAAACAAGTGACCAAGGAGCCCGGACGATTGCATCACCAAGCCCAAGTATCGCTCTTGGCCGAAGAACCGGGTTTGGCCTCGTTGGAAGCGCACGCCAAGCGGTTGTTGACCCAACTCGACGGCGTTCGGAAAGACCTGACGACTCTCAACGAAAATGAACTGCGGGTTGCCTCGCTCCAACGCGAGGTCGATCTGCTCGACGCCGACTATCGGAAATACTCGAATAATCTTGAACAAGCCAGAATCGACCAGCAATTGGAAGCGCAGCGCATGTCGAACGTCGGCATTGTGCAGCCTGCGAGCTTCGAACCGAAGCCGATCCGTCCTCGCAAAATGGTCAATCTGTTGCTCGGTATTTGTGCCGGACTGTTCGGCGGTCTGGCGTTGCCTCTTGGATTGGATCAGCTTCAATCGCAACCAATCGTCAATCATCCCAAACAAACAATGCCTCCGAAACTAGCCTCGATTCCAGGCCTTTCACCTGAGGAAACGGCTGCGCGCCGCAGGAGAGTCCCTCGATGATGCCTTCGATTCTTACTAAAATCATCCGTCGCGGCCGAGCATCGGCCCAGCGCCGAGCATCGTCGGCATTGGCCGATTTGCTTTCGCCCTTGCAGATCGATCGCGTGATCCAGCGCGAACGTGCGCGTAGCGATCGGACAGGCGAGCTTTTCTCGCTCGTTACGTTCACCGTTGGCCATAGCGCGCCCGACTCGGAAACGCTTGCCCATCTGGCGATTTTCCTACAACGCCGATTGCGTTTAACCGATGACGTCGGATTGTTGACGCCGCGCAAGATCGGCGTCGTTTTGCCGGCCACTTCGGCTTCCAACGCTTGGAACGTGGTCAACGAAACCTGTTTATGCATACCGGCCGGCTTGCCGTTGCCCGCTTGTGAAGTGTATTGCTATCCCATGGAATGGCCCGCCGAAGGCATCTTGGACGACAATGATGAAGATGACTCCATTTCCGACGGACACGCCACGCAGCCTCTCGAACGGCTTTTCCTCCGCCCGATTCCGTTTTGGAAGCGGTTCATCGACGTGGCAGGCTCTTCGTTCGGGTTGTTCATGCTCGCCCCCTTGTTCGCTTTGACCGCATTGGCGATCAAGGCCACGTCGCGCGGACCCGTGTTTTTTCGCCAGAAGCGCGCCGGCCTGGGAGGCAAGCCGTTTATCTTGATTAAGTTTCGTTCCATGGTCGTCGATGCCGAGGCGCGCAAACGTCATTTAATAACGCTCAACGAACAAGATGGCCCGGCGTTCAAGATCAAAAACGATCCTCGCATCACAGCTGTCGGACGTTTTCTCCGCGCTTCCAGCATCGACGAACTGCCGCAGCTTTTGAATGTACTGCGCGGCGATATGTCGCTGGTTGGGCCTCGTCCTCCGCTTTATGACGAAGTGGCCAAATATGAAACATGGCACCGCCGACGCCTCGAAGTGACCCCCGGTCTGACCTGTATCTGGCAGGTCGCAGGCCGCTCGCGCGTGTCGTTTGCCGAATGGATCCGGATGGACGTCCGGTATATTCGTTCACGATTCCCATTATGGGCGGATCTGAAACTCCTTATCTTGACTCTTCCGGCGCTCCTCTTCCGCAGAGGGTGCTAAGCTTTAAGCATTGTTTGATTTATAAACGTCGGGACAAGTGTCATCCGAGCTTTTCAAACTTTTTCGGAAAACCTTGCCCATCATCCTGAGCAAAGCGAAAGATTTCGCGCCTCGTCGCGGATTCTTTTCTTCGCAAAGTATGGCGACGGATAACGTGATAGGACGTTGAAAAAACAACGGTTCCCATGAAAGCAATGTTGGCCTTTTTGCGAAATCGAAACGCGGCGGCACGCCGAGGCACGGTCGCCTTGGCGGATCAAGCCGTGGCCAGCATCACCAACTTTTCGGCCGGCATCATCATCGGCCGATGCTGCACCAAGGACGAATTCGGCCTGTACACGCTGGGCCTAAGCGTCGTGCTATTGCTCACGTCCGTCCAAGACATGCTGATTGCAACGCCCTACATGGTCTTCAGCCCACGGCTCCGAGGCGAAGATCATGCCGGCTACAACGGCAGCACGCTGGTCCACCAGTTTCTTCTTTCCCTTTTGGGTTGCGTGGGTTTATTGGTGGCCGGCGGAATTTTGTCCACGGGCATCGGCCCCGCAAACTTAGCGCCGGTGCTATTCGTGCTGGCCGCGGTGCTGGCGTTTCTCATGCTGCGCAATTACGTTCGCCGGTTATGCTTCGCCGCCTTGAAAATGAAAACCGCCCTGGTTCTCGACAGCGTCACGGCCGTCATTCAGGTGGGCGGACTGCTGCTGCTCGCTTGGCTTGAGTTGCTCACCGTTGAACGGGTCTATTGGATCATCGGCGCGGCCTGTGGCGTAAGTGCCGTCGGTTGGCTTTTCGTGCATCGCCATGACTTCCTCGTCCATGCCGGTCGAACCAGGGCCGATTTCGCTCGTAATTGGACATTCGGAAAGTGGGTCTTCGCCGGCGGCATCTTGTGGGATCTAGGCATGAATATCTGCCCTTGGATTCTCACCGGCTTTCATGGGCCGCAGGCTGTCGGCATCTGGGGCGCTTGCCTTGGATTGGTCGCAATGGGGAACCCGGCTCTTTTGGGCGTTCAAAACTATCTCGGCCCGCAAATCGTCCACTGCCATAACGACGGCGGCAATGCCGCGCTCCATCGTTTTGTGTTGCGCGCCAGCGCTTCGTTTTGCGCATTGGTCATGCTCTTTTCCGTGTTCCTCATGCTCTTCGGCGATTGGTTGCTCGTTTTGCTCTATGGAAAACAGTATGCCGGCAACGGCTTGACAGTAGCGGCCATGTCGGTCAACACGGCCGTACTAGCCACGACATTCCCGATTTCGCGCGGATTGCTCGCCTTGGAACGCGCCGACGTCGATTTCATCATCAATGCGGTTGCCTTAGTGCTTTTGGCGATTGCCGCGCCGGTACTGATCCCGCTTTGGGGTGCTTATGGAGCTGCGCTAAGCATTCTATTGACCAATGCCGCTATCCTCGCCGCAAAATACTTCGTGTTTCTGTCGTATTGCGCCCCGGTCCGGAGTCCCGCAGCATGAGGTCCGTCGAACTATCCGACGCATCGTCT
The DNA here is from genome assembly GCA_964573875.1 of uncultured Planctomycetaceae bacterium. Taxonomy (GTDB): domain Bacteria; phylum Planctomycetota; class Planctomycetia; order Pirellulales; family Thermoguttaceae; genus CAYWGR01. The sequence continues at coordinate 3,360 of CAZNMP010000342.1, forward strand.
CCGGCCAGAAACCAGGCGCATCCTTGGGGGATGATCCTCTTTTTGTTCGCGATTGTCGCCGTTGCCGAGGCGGATGCACTGATTCGCACCATTCAAAGCGGCGGCGAAACCGAAATACTGAACGTCGCGGAAGAGAGCAACCCGATAACTCTCATCGGCAAGTTGTGTTTTGGCATCTGCGGCATGGCATGGCTTCTGATGCCGCACAAGCATCGCTGGAATATCAACGGAGTGTTCGGCTGGGTGCTATTGGCCTTTCTTACTTGGCTATTTGCCAGCGTTCTTTGGGCGGATGATCGTCTGTTCGTACTCAAACGGGTGACGATATTTGCCATGATGCTAGCGGCGGCCTTCGCGGTCGCGGATCGCTTTTCCTACCGCGATATCATGCTGCTCGGCTTACTGTGCGGCTTCGCCTGCTTGGTCTCCGGCTTGGCCGCCGATGTAATTTTGCATTAGATCGACAGGTAGGGGCTCGGTGCGACATG
>CAZNMP010000343.1:0-3840 GCA_964573875.1 uncultured Planctomycetaceae bacterium
AGGTAGCGTGTTTTTTCAGCGGCCACGGCCCCCATTTTCCATTTCTGGCCGGTGGGATAACCTCCGCCGCCGCGCCCGCGAAGGTTCGACTTGGTAATTTCCTGGATGACCCATTGCGGATCGCCTTTTTCCAACACCCGGGCCAGTGCCTGGAAGCCGCGGTAGTGGAAATACTCTTCGATGCTGTCGGGATCGATCACGCCGTTATGACGCAAGGCAACGCGGCTTTGGCGATTGAAAAAGGCCACATCGCCGTAGAGTTCGAGGAACTTGCGACCTACGGTTTTGCCCGGCACCTCTAACTTTTTCACCGGCCGACCGCCGAGAAGATGCTCGCGGATAATCTCGTCGAGGTCGGTTTCGTTTTTCACGCGATACAGCACTTTGTCGGGCCGAATCAGAAGGTGCGAAAAACAACCGGCCTCGGCCGTGCTGCATGCACCGAAGCAACTGGCGCGAGTGATGCGAACTTGCTCGGCCGAAAGGCCCGCGGCAGCCAACTTGTCGGCCAAGACTTTGTCGAACGGTTGCGGCCCCTTCCACCCGCAGCGGACGCTGCCGCAGATCAAGATTTCGTACTTCGAGATCTTTTCAATCGGTCCGTCGAGCACGCGATCCAACACCGGTTGGCCTTGCAACACATGTTGGGTGAAAATGGCATGGACCAAATCGCGGTCTACCCGCTCGTACTTGACCGGCATCTGGCCGGGCATCAACACGCCGACAATAGGCTCGCGGCTGCAACGGCCGGTGCAACCGGTTTGATGCAGGACGATATCCGTCCGGCCGGAGGCGGCGATGTGTTTGCGGAATTCTTCCCAAACCTGCTGGCTGCCGGCGGCGTTTTCGCAAGTGGCCGAGCCGACTTGGATACGGATCGGCTCGCCGGGAATGCGCTGCCGAAGCGTCTCTTCGGCCTTCTTGACCAATGTTTCGAGCTGTTGTGATATAGTGGGGGTCACGGCTATCCTCGGATCGGTTAAAGCAACTCGGCCATTTCATCAGAAACGGGACAGGCTGTAAAGGAGAGGATTTCGGAGCGAGTGGCAAAAATTTTGACAAAACAGCCGTTCTAAGCGAAGTGCGGAATCTACGCCAAGCAGGAAAGCTCTTTGTTTCGTCCTAGAAGACGAAAAGGGGAGGAAAGTGCCCCCGCTCCACCCCTATAACTCGCCGGTTTCGATGGGCCGATCAAAACCGAGGATTCCCGCGATGGTCAGACATACCCCCAGAACCAGCCAAGCATTCGGCGGTTCGTGAAAAAGCATCATACCGGCGATGGCGGCCAGGGCCACCTGGGAAGCGTTGACCGCGTTGGCATAAAGCACGGTGGTACGTTGCAAGCCGTTGATGACCGACAAAAAGCCCAGGAGGTTGAACACACCTGCCCCGCCCATGTAAAGAAGCTGCTCGCCCGAGGTGTTGCAAAGCGAGGTCCAACCCAAGCGGTAAAGGCTCAGGGGACCAAGACTCACGGCGCCGGTCATGGGAACCAGGAAAGCTATGGCTGTCGGCAGAGCCCCTTGCATAACCGAATGGCGGATCGTGATGGTCAGCAGACCGGAAATGATGCCGGCCAATCCGGCCCCCAATACGGCCAGAAGAAGCAGCCAAGCTGTCGGGGAAAGAGCATTTTCCAACGCAACGGATTTGCCGGTGGATTCAGCGCCCACACCTAACAACACCAAGGCCGACATCAGCAAGACGATGGCCCCGATCGAACGCGGCGTAACATGTTCGCCCAGCCAAAGCCAGCCTAAGACCGCACCGGTCGTGATCACAGTTCCATAGAAAGCCGGAATGCTGACGGCCAATCCCACAACGCCCATTGCCCATTGAAGACACGTGTTGCCAATTAGTTGGACGACGAACCCGACCAGCAATAGTTCTCCCAGCGTGCGGCCGCGAGGCAATGTAGGCCGTCCCTGAATTGCCTGGCTTAACAACCACAGTCCCATGAAGACGGTGGTTATAAATTCTCGGCTGAAAACAGCCAAGGCGGTATCGCAATGCAAGGTAGTCAACTGACGCATGCAGACATTGACCGCCGAATACGATAGCGCCGCAAACGCACAGAAAAGCACGCCGCTTAAAGCAACTTGTTTTTTCGAGGAAGCAGGCAAGGGAGGGGATACAGCTAGTGGTTAGTGGATAGTAACATAAGGAAAACCGTAGGGCGGGTCAAGCGAAGCGATGGCCCGCCATTTTTCGAGGAATTCCACGCGGGCCATCGCTTCGCTCGACCCGCCCTACAGAAAACTGTTCAGCCCTGATAGAGCTAGTGGTTAGTGGCTAATGGATAGTAACAAAGGCGTTTACAGCTTTGCAAACAAGTAAAAATGTGAGTGTACAGGGCAGAGGCAAGCGGTGTAAGGGCGCCTCGGATTTCCCCCCACTGGCCAAAAATGGGAGGACGGGGTAAGATCAGCCGACGTTGCGGGGGGCAAGTGTACCCGCCGCACCAATTCCCTCTTGTTTTTGCTGGCATTCCTCGATATACTGTTCATAAGTACACATATCCTAAGAGCCCCCACAACGGAAGGATTGAACCGAGTCATGGCTAAGAAGAATTCGACGACCAAAGCTGCAGGACGCAAAGACGAATCCTCGCAATTTCTCAACGATAATCCCGCCCTGAAAAACACGCTGGCCCAGATCGAAAAAGAATTCGGCGAGGGAGCCATCATGCCGTTGGGCGTCGGCACGACTGCCCCGATCAAAGGCATCTCAACCGGCAGCTTGTCGTTGGATATCGCCCTGGGGGGACAAGGCATTCCCTGCGGTCGCGTGGTCGAAATCTTCGGGCCGGAATCGAGCGGTAAAACCACGCTGGCCTTGCATGTGGTGGCTCATGCCCAGCGCAACGGCGGCATCGCCGCGTTCATCGACGCTGAGCATGCCTTGGATCCCTCCTGGGCCAAAAAGATCGGCGTGGAACTCGAAACGCTTTTGGTCAGTCAGCCGGGCAGCGGCGAAGAAGCCATGCACATCACCGAAATGCTCATCAAATCGAACGCCGTCGATATCATCGTGGTCGATTCCGTGGCGGCCTTGGTGCCGAAGAAGGAACTCGAAGGCGAGATCGGCGATTCCCACGTCGGTTTGCAAGCCCGACTGATGAGCCAATCGATGCGCAAATTGACCGGCGTCATTGCGAAATCGAAAACGGCCGTCATCTTCATCAACCAGATCCGCGAGAAGATCGGCGTCATGTTCGGCAATCCCGAAACAACGCCGGGCGGCCGGGCGCTGAAATTCTATTCCTCCTGCCGTATCGACGTGCGGAGAATCAGCCAACTGAAAGAAGGCGAAGAGGTCGTCGGCCAGCGCGTTCGGGCGAAGGTGGTCAAAAACAAAGTCGCCCCGCCGTTCCGCGTCGCCGAATTCGACATGATGCACAAGGACGGCATCTGCTACGAAACCGACGTGCTCGATTTGGCGATGGTCCAAAAACTGGTCACGCGCACCGGCGCATGGTTCCGCTACGGCGACATGCAACTCGGCCAAGGTCGCGAAAAGACCCGCGATTTTCTCCGCGAGAATCCGAAAATCGTCGAGGAACTCCGAGAGAAAGTCATGGCCGTCGGCGCAGCCGTTGGCCCTGCCGCCGTCAGCGGCGACGGGGATGGTGGGGAAGAGTAAGACGACATTATCAATCACGAAAACGCAAAAGTACGAAAGGACGAAGCCAAGCAGGACGGTAGTTCTTTTTTCATGTTTTCGTACTTTCGGCATTTCGTGATGAAAAACTGGCAATAGCACACCAACTGTAGTGTTTCTTCCCTAATGGCACAGAGGCTAAGGTAGGTGACGATTTCCTCGGAACCCATTAGGATAAGG
>CAZNMP010000344.1:0-3830 GCA_964573875.1 uncultured Planctomycetaceae bacterium
TATCGTCTTTCTTATGGGCATTTTTGTCTCTCGCGATAACGACGCGGGCAGACCGCACCGACCTACTCTCTGCCGCAAACCCCTCGCTCAAAACCGACGCGCCGACGACCGTACCCAACGCACCCCGAACGAAGTCGCGCCTTGTCAAAGGCCGTTGTGCATTATTCATGGGAAGCCTCGATTTTGTCCAGTTTATGAAACGCATCTTCCAGAAATCGAACTGCCGATTCCTGGCGGGGACACTCGAAAACCAACGCCGCGAAACGCCCTTCGCAGGCATAGCCTAACCAACCGTCTTCGATTTCACATACATGAAGCGATTTCGAGGAAGTTTCTACGGCCGTGTGTTTTTTTTCGGGAAGATAAACCTTCTCGAAATGGGCAATCGCAGCCCTCGCACTCGACTTGTCGCGATAGCGCACCAATAGCAATCGCGGAGAGACTTTTTTCTCCGCATCCGGCGATCGGTAGGTCGCCGTAACCACCTCGGCCGAACGCCCCAAATCGAGAATGTTGCTCGTACTCAAGAAATAAATGGAATTCAGCACCAAATGCGAACGAAAGTAGCAAAGCCGATCGGCCCGCAACCGGAATCCCGCCTCGCCGGCCAATGGCATGGCCGAAATCAACTTCGGCGGTGCTGGATTGGCTCGCCCCTTGACGACGACCCGGCCAAGCTCCATCACCGCGGCCTTCGATCTCTCCGTTTCGCGGAAAGCTAAAATCCGAACGTATAACTGATCCGACCATATCCGCAAAAGCCCTCGGCCGTAAAGCGCGCGCGTCCCGGGCCAAACGGCGCCGGTATCGCCGACACCGGACGGTTGCCCCAAGTCAGTTGCGTCTCCGCCCCAATCGCCCGAAAGCAGCCCGAACGCCTCGTCCGACGATTCCATCCAATACAATTCCACCAAGATGTTCTCTTCGTCGGGCATCGAGTATTCGTAAACGTCCAGATGCTGGAAATGATAGCCGAGATACAACTCCCCGGCTCCGTCCATGTAGTCGAAGATGCCTTGGGCCGTAATCTTCCGAGGCCCCTCTGACATCGTCCAGCCGCCTATGTTTTTGGGCAGATTCATCGAAACCTCGGCCGAAAAAACGCTTCCCACGGTTGAAATGAAAAAGGCGAGATACGACATCAACAGCAGATTTCCCCATCGCTCGAAGATGGCTGCACAAATACGGCGGACAGGAAACGCGGTAGCCATTGGTTCTTCAGCAAAAACCGCCCGAGTTGCCAGCTTGGAAAGGTGGGAAGCACAAGCCGATTCTAAACGAATCAGCGCGGCCTATTCTAATATATCTGAAAGAATTTGAGAAGCACGGAACACGAGGGGGGAAATGGCGAACCCCAGACCTTGATCCCGCCTTTTCAAGCCTTGATGGGTGCGTCCTAGGTCCGAATCCGCGTTTTACACCGCTTATTCGTATCGCAACGCCTCGATCGGATCCAATCGCGATGCTTTCCAGGCGGGATAAAACCCGAAAATGATCCCCACGCCCGCCGAAACGGCCACGGCCGCGAGAATCACCGAAATCGAAGCTTCCGTCGGCCAGTGGATCTTCCATCGCACGAGAATCGACGTTACGCGGCCCAGCATAATCCCAATCGCGCCTCCCACCAGGCATAGCACCATCGCTTCAACCAAGAACTGCCGCAAGATATGATGGCTTCTCGCGCCGACGGCCATGCGAAGACCGATTTCCCGCGTCCGTTCCGTAACCGATACCAGCATGATGTTCATAATGCCGACGCCGCCGACCACCAGCGAAATCATCGCCACGACCAACAGCAACATGCTCATCGACTGCGTGGTTGAGGAAAGCATCTTCGACATTTCCGTCATGTCGTGAATGCTGAAGTCGTCCAGGTCGCCCTCGCGCAAGCGATGCCGCTCGCGCAACAACGCCGTGATCTGCGTAATGTCTTCTTTGATCTTAGTGTCCGAAAGTGCTTTCGCAATAATTTGATCGACATTGGCAAATCGAACCGGCTGCGGCGTGTCGGCCGTTTCCGTCGTCGTTCGCGAAAGGTACAACGAAGTCGTCGAGGGATATAAATCGCTCAACGTGTTGACCGTATCGCTGGTCGAACTGCTGTCGGAACTGGAACTGCCGCTCTGGTTGGTGTTGGTCAACGTCGTGCCGCTCACACGGTATTTAATCGTCGTCCACGGGGCCAACACGATGTTGTCCTGATCCATACCCATCATGTTCGCTCCCTTGGGCCCCAAAACGCCGACGATCCGGAACGACACGTTGTTCATGCGGATTTCTTTGTTCAACGGCGACTCGTTCTCGAACAACTTATCGCGGATCGTTTTGCCGATAACACAAACTTTGCTGCAATTGCGAACGTCGCGGTCGCTGAACATGTCGCCCATCAACATAGCGCCGTAACCGCGCACCTTCAGGAACGAGGGCGTCGTCCCTGTGATTTGCTCCGGCACGCAGTTGCGATTCTTGTAGACAATCTGCGAGCGGGCTCGAACCGTGGGGGCCACCGCCTCGAGCGCGGTGCATTGCTTGGCGATTTCGTCGGCATCCTGCGGCGTCAACGTCATCATCGTGCCCGCCCCCAAACTAACGCCGCCGGTAGACTGGGATCCTGAAAAAATCATCAACGTATTCGCGCCCATGCTGGCGATCCCTTTTTGCAGAGACGCCTTCGAGCCTTGTCCGATCTCGGTCATCGCAATTACAGCGGCAACCGCGATGATGACGCCCAGGGCCGACAGCCCCGACCGCATTTTGTTCCGTCGCAAAGCCCCCAACGCCGTGCGCCACGTGGCTGGCAGCAACGGCGAAGCCATTCTGGTCCGCACCACCGGTATGGCCGGTTTATTCTTGCCGGAAACAGCATCCGTAGGCCGTGAAACCTCGGCCGCCTTCTCTGCAGCGCCCGAAATGGCCGCCTGAAGCTTGGTCATGTTCAAGCTGGACTCGGCGGCGGATACATTATTCGGCACAGCAGCAATCGGCCGATTGATCTCCTCGCCTTCGACCTTGCCGTCAACGATGTGGATCGTTCGATGGGCGTAGGCCGCCACTTTGGAATCGTGCGTCACAAGCACCACCGTGATCCCCTCGGCGTTCAACTGCTGGAACATCTCCAGAATCTCAACGCTCGTGCGCGAATCCAGATTGCCGGTCGGCTCGTCGGCCAGTAACAACGCCGGATGGTTGATCAGCGAACGGCCGATCGCCACGCGCTGTTGCTGACCGCCCGACATCTGCGACGGCTCATGGTGAATCCGGTCGGCCAATCCCACGCGGGTCAATAGCGTCTGGGCCTCATGCCGGCCCTCGACGGCTGACTGGTGATGCAGCGAATAATCAAGCGGCATCACAACGTTCTGCAACGCCGAGGTGCGCGCCAGCAAATTGAAATTTTGGAAGACAAAACCAAGCTTTTCGGTCCGCACCAATGCTCGCTGGTTCGGCGTCAATTCGCTCATCTCCTCGCCGTCGAGCCAGAATTTGCCCGATGTGGGATGATCGAGACAACCCAAAATGTTCATCAAGGTGGTTTTGCCCGACCCCGACGCGCCCATCAGCGCCACCATCTCTCCGCGGTGAATCGTAAGCGAGACGCCGCGCAACACCGGCACATCCACTTCGCCCAAGTGGTAAGTCTTGTAAATATCTTCCAGCCGAATCAATTCCACGGCGGCCTCTCCTCGCTGCTACATCACTTTCTCAAGATTGGCTGACAATGACCAACGCCGTGTGCCACTGGCTTTGCCAGTGCTGGCCGTCGTATATACTCACACGGAATCCCACACTGGCAGAGCCAGTGGCACTCAATGAACAAAACCCCAACAGCG
>CAZNMP010000345.1:0-3798 GCA_964573875.1 uncultured Planctomycetaceae bacterium
AAGTTGGGAATCCGTTCAGTCATGCCCCGAAGGCTATCATCCAACGGAACGCCCAAGTTTTGCTCTTCAAACACCCGGCCAAACTCCTTACCGATCGGCGCCGCCATTTCCGACGACACCATATTGAATCCGAACCCGATGCTTTGGCCCGAACGCAGCGATCGCGAAAGCATTTCCAAGGCGTCGGGCAATTGCGCGGCAAACGCCTTCATCCGTCGCTTGCGGCGGAACAATATCCACATCAACGGCACGAATCCTAATATCAGCGCGGCCATCGGAATCAGGGCGGGATGGATGCCCACCGCCGCACTGATGACCAACCCTATGCCTCCTAATCCCAAAGACGCCAAAAGAAATTTCGTGAAGTTCAGATTCACATCCGCCTGCTCAAAAAGCAGTTCCACATTTCCGAAATGATCGACAAAAGCTTGCACGATGCTTCTTCGATCATCCAGCGGCTGCGATAGAATGCTCGCTTCCTTCGCTGCATCCTTGGACGTTGGAATGCTCGTACCCGTCAAAATATCGAGCCGATCCTCGATGCGGTTCGAGGGCTTTTCGCGCAACAACAATGTCGCCCCGCCGACCAGCGCGGTTACTCCTATGAATGCGATTATCCCGATCAACATGGGGTCCAAGGCTTAATCCTCCATCATCACACGTTCACGGAACGCACTCGACGGCAACCGCACGCCCGCCGCTTCCAATCGCGACATGAACGACGGCCGTATGCCCGTGGCCATGAACTTGCCGTAAGCACGGCCGGTTTCGTCCACGCCTTCCTTGTCGAATCGATAAATATCCTGCATCACAACCGTATCCTGTTCCATGCCTACGATCTCAGTGATGTAAGTCACTTTGCGAGCACCACCCTGAAGACGGCTTGCCTGCACCACCAAGTCGATGGCGCTGGCGATTTGCGTGCGCATCGCCTTCAACGGCAACTCGAAGCCAGCCATCATGATCATCGTTTCCAATCGTGCCAAAGCATCGCGAGGGCTGTTCGCGTGCAACGTGGTCATCGAACCTTCGTGCCCGGTGTTCATGGCTTGAAGCATGTCCAATGCTTCCGCGCCGCGGCATTCGCCGATGATGATTCGTTCAGGACGCATACGCAAGGCGTTACGCACCAAGTCGGTCGCGCTGATGGCGCCTTTGCCTTCGATGTTTGCAGGCCTGGTTTCCAACCGAACGACGTGGTCCTGTTGCAATTGCAATTCCGCCGCGTCTTCGATGGTCACGATACGGTCGGTGTTCGGAATAAAGCTAGATAAAGTATTCAACAGCGTCGTTTTACCGGAACCCGTACCACCGGAAATCAAAATGTTCAATCTCGCTTTGATGGCTCCTTCGAGCAACATCACCATCTCCGGGGTAAACGCCCGGTAGTTCAACAAGTCTTCCAACTTCAATGGATTGGCACCGAATCGACGTATGGAAACGCACGCGCCATCCAAGGCCAATGGTGGAATAATCGCATTGAAACGCGAACCATCGACCATGCGGGCATCGACCATCGGACAGGTTTCGTCCACGCGACGTCCTACCTTCGAAATGATCCGGTCGATGATCTGCATCAAATGCTTGTTATCGCGGAAGACGACATTCGTCCTCTCCATCCTTCCGCGCCGCTCGCAATAGATATTCTTGGGGCCGTTGATCAAGATATCGCTGATCGTCGGATCTTTCAGCAACATCTCCAATGGACCAAGGCCGAAGGTCTCATCGAGTACCTCGCTCACTAATCGCTCGCGTTCGTTGCGATTTAGTAGCGTATCCTCGGTGTCGCAAAGATGTTCGACGACCAACCGAATCTCACGGCGCAGCGTATCGCCTTCCAACTCACCCACGCGAGACAAGTCCAACTTGTCCACCAGCTTGCTGTGGATTCGCTGTTTCAGATCCTCGAAATCAGTTTCCTTCGAATCCGAAGGACGTGCGGGAACCGTAAGTTTCGCCATAATTGATGCTCGTTTGCCTCCTTCACGGAGCGCTTCATCTGTCCTTGATTACATTCACTTGCCGGTCGAGTCGAAACCTCATGCCGGCCGTTTTCTCTCCCGCGTAAGGGGATGATAAAAAACGACAACCCGCGGCCGGAATGCAACAAATGCGGGCCTATCCAAAAAAAGATAGCTTATGCCTCGGCGCAGAGTGACAAGATCCATCGACCGCCCGTGCGTGCCGGTTGTAACGATTAGAACGATCCGATGGAATGCACCCACCTACACGCATTTGGCGTAACGGGCGATCACCGCCGGGGTGGATTGGAGTGAACCTGACTGCTTCAAAGCACTATCGCAGAGGCGGTTATTTTCCGCCAAACAGTTCATCCGGCACGGCGCCGCTCAAGTCGGGCAAACGAAAATAGACGCATTTACCCTCGGGATCTGGAAACTCGGTCAAAAGCAGCGATAAATTGCCCGAAGACCACATATCGTATCCCGCCGTGCCGGCCTTGATGGTGCAGGCTGTTCCCTCGGGTCGAAACGTCTTGAACTCCTTGTCACCTTTGATCGACACGGGATAAAGCATTGCCCCGCCCACGTCGGCGGCATCCAGCTTGGCCAACGTCTCGTTCCGTGCCGGGTTCAAACAATAGACTATCGGCCCTCGCATCACGGCCGCTCGTCCCGCCTGACGTTTGCGTCCCAAAACGAATCGCCACGGCATCGGCATATCCAGCGTCACACGGTCGCCGGCGTTCCATATCCGTTCTATCGAGAAAAATTCGCCCGACACGGTCTTTTTTTCCAAAGGCTGCCCATTCACCGTCACCACGGCATTAACGCACCATCGTGGAATGCGCAATTGCAGGGCGAACTTCGCCGGCTTCGAAGGTTGAAGCTCGATCATCACACGTCCCGATGTGGGATAATCCGTTTCCTGACGAATTTTCAGCGATATGTCGTTCTCCAGCTTCACCGACGCTTCCGACGCGGCATAAAGGCTTACCGCTAAACCATTGCCCGAGCAATAGTAGATCATCTCGGGCAATTCCGCGATAATACGTCGATAGTTGCATGGGCAACAATACGTATCCGTCGGATGATACTCGCGACAGCCCTCCACGGGCGAGTAGTAGCGGATCCGCCTGCCGTCCGGCGACTGGGCTGCAAACAAAGCGTTGTAAATCGTGCGTTCGATCCAATCAGCGTAGCGCGGATCGCCTTCCATTTGCAACAATGTGTTGTAGACGCGAAGTTGGTACGCCGTGGCGCATGTTTCACCCAAGGCCGTGCGGCCGTCTTGATCGTCGGTCCAGATTTCCCACTGCCCCGCCCCGCCGGTAATGCTCAACCCGTCGGCCTTCGTCATAAAATCAACCGCACGCCGCGTTTGATTCAACAGCTTTGCATCCGGCTCAAGGCGATAGAGTTCCAGTTGAGCCAAACATCGAGCAAGATAGGCATAGACGTGCCCCTCGATCATCTCGCGCCGCCCCACGACAATGCCCAAATCCCAGTCGGCAATGGCACGCTGTTTCAAACAGAAATCTAAATACCGCCGATCCTTGGTCTCGCGATAGAGCGCAAGCAATGTACGTTCAATCCCTGTCACCGAAACATTCGTGGCAACTTGCGTTTGCTTGGCCCAATCGGCCGGCAATTTTTCCCAATTTGCAATGATATAGTCGGCCATCTTGCAGGCCGACGCCAGCGACCGCTTCTCGCCAAAAAAATGATAGTCGCTCGTCAAGCCGTACACCATATAGCCCATCTCGTGGATATCCCATAGATGTGCAATCCGGGCGTTCGCCGACATGATGCCGATGTAGCCGTCCGACTCCTGTGTTTT
>CAZNMP010000346.1:0-3793 GCA_964573875.1 uncultured Planctomycetaceae bacterium
CGCCGGCGGGGGCGTCGGCCTGGGCCAGCTGGATGCGCATGTCGCGCTCGGCGGCCTTCACTTCGGCATCGCGTTGGAACGCGGCCGTCTGCTCGCCGATCTTCTGCTCTTTTTCAAGCTCCGCCACACGCACCGCCTGCTCACGCATGGCATCGCGCGTGCCGATCTCGCGCACCTTGTGGGCATTGGCCACACTGACCGACTTCTCGCGTTCGGCCTCGGCCACGCGAACCTCGCCCATCCGCTCGTTGTCGGCCACGTCGCCGCGTGCTTTCTGAATCGCCTGCGATGCCGCCTTCTGGCCGATCGCTTCGATATAGCCCGACTCATCGGTGATGTCGGTGATATTGACGTTGATCAACACCAGACCGATCTTGCGCAACTCGGGCTCGAGCGAATTTTGTACGGCTTCCAAAAACTTATCGCGGTCGCGGTTGATGTCCTCGATCTGCATCGAGGCGATCACCTGGCGCAACTGGCCGAAAATCATATCTTCGGCCTGCTTCGCGATTTGCATCCGGTTAAGGCCCAGCAAACGGATGGCGGCATTCTGCATTTGCTCGGGCGTCGTGCCCACGGCCACCGTAAACACGCTAGGCACGTTCACGCGGATGTTTTCCATCGACAACGCCCCACGCAGCGGAATTTCGATCTGCATCGGTTCCAAGCTGAGCCAGGCATAGTCTTGAATCAAGGGATAGACGAACTTAGCGCCGCCGTGGATGCATGTGGCCGCCTCATGCTTTGCTCCCGCCTTACCGAAAATCACCAATACACGGTTGCTAGGGCAGCGTTTGTACTGCTTCATCAATAACAAAACAAAGCTGAACAGCACCACCACGATCAAGACGACAATTATGGCCAGCCAAGCTTCCGATTCCCCAACAGGCTTGGGCTGTGCGAACAAAAGCGAGCGAATCATAGCCGTTTTTCCCTTTCGAGTTGTAGGCAGCGATAGTGGATATCTCGGTAACCGAGAGATTACAACTCCCGGAAAGTGTGAAAATTACACATCCCTTCCGGGAGCTGTTTGCTCCCGGCTATTTTCTTGTTCTTTGCAGAACATTATTCCGCCTGAACCTCAAGCGTCGTCGGATTGACGATCTTGGTCACCACGACCTTCGCCCCGGTCGGCAGTTCAGGCCCCGCGGTGACGGCCAGGTATTCCATCGTTCGATTTTGTAGATTGAGCTGGATCTTTCCGCTGCCGGCGCCGGCGGCCGGAACGCGGAGATAAACCAAGCCGTGTTCACCAACCGCGCGCTGGATACGAACGGTGCCCTCGGCATACAGTTCACGCAGTCCTCGCATCATCCAATACACGGCAGTCATGGCGATCCCGCCGGCAACAATAGCGATGAACAACGTGTGGCCCGTCGAAGCGCCGGCGGATTGCGCCGCTAGGCCGGAGAGTCCGAAAAACGCCATTGCCGCAACGACCGTGCGAAACGATAAGATTCGGAAAAAGTTGATCGCATCATGATGCACCCCGGCATCGTCGGCCGAACCGTCATGCACGCCGCCCCCGGTGTCGCCGTGAAAATCGCCGCCGAAGTCGTGCCCAATGTCATGCGGCACGTCGACGTCGAACACATGGCCGCCAAGCCCAACCAAGGCCAACAGGAATTGCACGACCAACACGGTGCCGCCTGCCGCCGCGCAGAAAATGAAAATGCCCTGCATATCTTCACACCCCCCCTACAGAAATGGGGAACGAATAGGATTCAGTCATGATGGGCGAAATAGACCCAAAAGTCAATTACCACACCCCCACCTCTAAGTATGTCATAAATAGGGGTGCGTAGTTGCCTTCCTGAGAAAATAATTCGCTGGATGGGGGCATTTCTTGGAAAATTATCGGGGGGTATCCACGATTCCTTGTTGTTGCGGGAAGCATTCCCCGAAAAACTCTGCTCTTTTTGCTTTACTTTTTTGCGGCTGCATGATAATTTCCAATCTTATGGGGGTTCCGTTTCCGTTAGGTCAAGCAAAGCGACGACCGGAACTCCAAACCGTGTTCATTGGGCAAAAACACTCTTCCTTTCACTTGTGAGGCAGCGGATCATGAAAAAGGTTTTGTTGGCCGCGTCAATTCTGTTTGGCGCTGCGCTCTATGCGCATGGCGCTTACAACAGTCCCACCGGATGGGACGACAGTCCGTATTTCACCTATCAAAGCTGGTCTTTCTCTTCAAACACTAATCTTGATTCGCCCGATATAGGCTACGAGAATCCCTACGGAACTCCTTCGTCTCAGTTCAACGTCGGCACGTGGATAAACGACCTTTCGTCCCCCTACGGACTCACGGGGCGTCAAGGCGGTTGGTTGGTCAGCGGTGCAACGACAAAAACCCAGGAACCTGCTCTCGCGGTTATCACCATCCCCAATCAGGCAAATGCTGCCTTGACGAAACAAGTCTGGGTCCAAGCAACCCTTTCGACTAATAATACCAATTTGGAAGACGATATCTCCCTGAAGATTGAAGGCACGGGCTTCAGCTACTTTTCCGATACCACGGATATCAAAATACTTGATGGGGATGTCGGGCTGATCCAAGCAACCATGCTGTTCTCCGTCACCCCGCAACCTGCTTCCGAGAACATCGTGTTGCGGGCCAACTTGGGCAGCACGCAATTCCTGTTGTTCGACCAGATCGACGTTGCCACGATCCCCGAACCGAGTACTTTCGTGCTTCTCGGCATAGGCCTGTTTAGCCTGCTGGTCTACGCTTGGCGTCGCCGCAGAAGCTGAAAGCGTAAACCACTGCATTTCCTAAAAAACCCTCCCGGCCCGTTCCGGTAGGGTTTTTTCATGCGCAGGGAGTGCTCGGATTCACTGAAATCCTCGGTATTGCTAATCCCAAAGATCTTTGTTCTCTTTGCGTCAGTTTTGACCAGGGACTTTTCTGTGCCCTATGGAATCCAATTGATTGCAATTTTGACGATGTGTTGGTATAGTCAACCCCAACATATCGAGCCGGTGGCCCGGAACCCATCGGCGTGGCGACTTGGCTTCTTTTCCACTTTCTTTCAGGAGGGAGAAGTATGTCTCGAATCTTTGTGACGGTCTGTCTTGTGGCGATTGGTTCTCTTGTGGTCAGCAGTCTTCCGGCCAAGGACAAACAGACAACGCCGGAGCCGCCACTTCGCACGGGCCAAGCGGCCATCGAAAAGGCGCTGCAAGAGCCCGTGGATTTGAAGTTCGTAGAGACTCCGTTCTCCGGTGTAATTGCTTATCTGGAAAAACGGGCAAAAATTGAAATCGTCTTGGATGAAAAAACTTTAGCCGAAGTCGGCTTAACCAAGGATACGCCTGTGACTATTGAGTTATCGGCATTGCCGCTTCGTTCGGCACTAAATTTGATGCTGAGGCGATTTTATCTGACATGGTTGATTGAAAATGACGTGTTGTTGATCACCACGTTCGAAGAAGAGGATTCACTACTGACTACGAAGGTTATTGATGTTGCGGACCTCGTGGTATGTAAAAACACTAAAGGTGAACTTTGGGATGACTATGATTCCTTGATCGATGCCATTACCACGACAATCCTGCCGACGACATGGGATCAGGTTGGCGGCCCGGGCAGTATTGTGCCTGCAAATTTCGGCACAGCCAAAGCAATTGTGGTATCGCAAACCTATACGGCGCACTGCCGAGTTGCGGAATTACTCGAAGGCATTCGCGCCATTGCAAAGAAGAATCCAGACGCGGGGCCTCCGCGGCGCGATCCGCCAAAACCGGATGCCGACGAGAATCATTCACCCTATGTCCTAGGATCTTTCTAATCCAT
>CAZNMP010000347.1:0-3776 GCA_964573875.1 uncultured Planctomycetaceae bacterium
CGGCGATGAGCCAACGGTTCGCGGTGGGGGTGGGCGATTGCATCTGGTGTTGCCTTCCGATGAAACAGCCCCAACCCGCCGACCGCTGTCGGCGAACGTTTTCTTACGATCGAATCAAGATCGCTAGAGTCTGATTGCCAAGCCGAACCTCTACTTGTCGCCAAGACCTTCTTGCTTGAGCGCATCGAGGTCGCCATGATCGTGGTCATGACCGGCATGCTCGTCTTTCTTGTCCTTGGCCTTCTCTTTCTTCTTAACGAGATCATTGTGGCCAAGATGGATCTTGCGGTATACTTCGTCCGAGATGACGTAATACCAGTCGGCGAATCGGGCGTTCAATTCGGCTACCCGTTTCTTGCCGTCGGCGATCTTCTGCTCGTATTCTTCTTGCTTGCGTTTATTCTCTTTTTCAACTTCCTTGCGTTTTTCCTCGAGTGCCTTGGCGTCGTCCGGCTTCTTTTCGTCGGGTTTCTTCACCTCGGGCTTTTTCTCGTCGACCTTCTTTTCCTCGGGCTTCGCCTCGCCCGGTTTCTTTTCCTCGCCCGGCTTCTTCTCCTCAGCTTTCTTCGCTTCGGGCAGCGGCTCCAATTGCGGCTTGGGAATCAAGCCGGGGTTGAACTCGGCCATCACGAACAGATAGCGATTCAAGCCGTCCGCTTTCTTTTCGCCCTCTTTTTTCTCGTCCTTTTTCGCATCCTTGGCTTTGTCGTCTTTCTTCGACGCGCCGGCGACTTCGCCGAAACGCAGCACGTACTCGACGCCGTCCTTCATATCGATGCGAATTTCACCTTCGTTCGAGAATAGCTCCACTTGGCCCTTGGTCAGCTCGGCGACGAAGAACCCTCGCCGGGCAAGCGACTCGATGGATTCACGATGGCTCGAAAAATCGGCCGATGTCTTCAAATCGGCGCTCAGGCCGGCCGGCTTGCGGTTGACATCGACGATTTTCAGATCGTTCAAAGCGTTTTTCAACTAATCAAGCTTCGCCGTATTCAATTCCTCGTCGTCAGCCAATTTCACCGGCACCCACTGGCCTTCGCCCGGCTTTTCTTTGCTGGTGGCGAACTTCTTGTCTTCGACAAGCTTCCATTGGGGTTTGGCGGTATCGTCGTATTCGATCTGCTTCTCACCGCGCTGGATCAATGCCGCTTTCAACTCGTCAACCGAGTGGTCGCGGATCCAGAGCCGCTTGATGTCGAAACCGCTGATTTTCAGCAAGTCGCGCTCGATCCAGTTTTCGAACTTGGTCGAAAGCTTTTCGGTCTTGATCGGCACGATGTAGATCGGCGATTCGCCGACGCGCCGCACGTAGCGAAGGCCCGCGCGGCCGGGCACTTCCTTGCCGATTACCAGGGCAAGGAGATCCTTACCGCTTTTATCCTTCATCACCACGCGCTGGCCTACGCCTGTTTCACCGGCCTTGACGCCTTTTTTGGGATCGGGATCGATCACGCCGAATTCCCGCTGATCGCCCTCGTTGTCGCTGACGACCTCCAGAACCTTGAGCCCCATCATACTCACCGCGGCGGCGGCCATCTGGTCTTTGGCGTCGGCCGGGTAATTATTATGCGAGGGGATCGACCACAGATCCTTGCCGCTCTTACCTTTCAACTGAGTGATTTGGAACGGGAGGATGTCGCCCCGCCCCTCGTCATATTCGACGATTTCCAGATCGGTCGCCTGAAGCGGATCCGAGAACTCGGGAAACAGCGGTTGATTCCGCATGTTTTCCTGCTCGGCAACGTACAGGGACGGTCGCGTAAGGAAGATCAAGGCGACGATGGCAGCCGCCGCGGCAACGAAGGTCAGAGTTTTGGCGTTTTCGTTCATGGGTATGTTATCAGTTTTTCAGTTATCTGTTTTCCGTTGTTATTTGCTGAATTCCACGCATAACAAAGAACTTGATTTGCTGCGATCCGTTGCCGTGCTCGGGATAACAGCCGTAAAACGACGCATTACCGCAGTCGTGATCGGGCCACGCCCTCGCGCTCGCGGGCGCGCCGGGTGAAAAAGACAATGATCGCCACGATCAACGGCGGAATCGGCGGCAACAAGACCGCCCACATCTTGTACTGATCCTGCACCTGACGCACCTTCAGCGCCAAGTCGGTCTCGATCTTGTTGACCTGCCGGTCTTTTTCCTGGCGCAGCTTTTCAATCGTGGCCTCGCGCTGACGTTCGAGATCTTGCTGTTTCATGGCCACTTGAATCAGCAATTGCTGCGGATCCATGTCCTTCTGCTTCTTCAACTCGTTCACCTTGTCGATGATCTCCTGTTGAAGACGCTGATCCTCGGCCTCGTAGTCCTTGACGAACTTCTCGCGGGCATCGGTCGCCTCTTTTTTCGCGTCTTTCGTGCGTTCCTCGATGCGAGCCAACGTGTGGTGCTGCGGGCGACGCTTGCGAATCTCGATAAACCGCTCGTCGCCGGCCAGTTGGTCGAGCACGTCGAGCACGAAGGTGACGTTGTCGAAGTTGAAATTCACGCCGACCTCGGGCGTATCGCCCTGCTCGCGAAGCCGGAAGAAGTCGGCCGACAGCATGTCGATATCGCCGACCACAACGACGTCTAAGTTCGCCGTCTTCGGCTTCTCATCCTTCTTCGCGTCTTTCTTGCCCGGTTCCTCGGCCGGCGGCGCCACGGGCACCTTGCCTTGAATCTGGGCAGCCAACACGTAATTCATATTGCGGGGGCTTTGCCGCCGGTTGGGATTCAAACCGCCGCGCGGTCCGAACGGCGTCATTTGCAGCATATCGCTGAACATGACGATGCCGGTCTTGTCGCCGGTGGTCACAAGCGGCGTGAATTCCAAGTTCGAGGCATTCAGCTTCGCCACGGCCCCGGGGAACGGGAACAACAATTGCTGCAAACCCGAGGTAATGGGGTTCTTCTCATTAAACGGCTCTTTGGCATCGCAGCCCCCATCGACGAAAACAAACTCGCGCGGGAAATGGCTGGCCTTGGGATACGGATTGTAATCCTGCCAAATGATTTGAGCGGACACAAAAACGACGCCGAGCAGTTGCCAAAGCTTGTTGATATCGCCCTTGGGCTGCTGCTGGCCGCCGCCGAACATCGGATTGCCGCCCGACTGACGCGGCATACTCGTCGCCGGAACTCCCGCGCCGAACACGGGAGCCGGATCCTCGAAAACAGCCGTCGGCTGGCCGGCGGCCACGGCGGCCACGAAGTTGTCCATTTCCTGCGGCCCCAACGACGACGGCTGCACGGCCAACAAAACATCGTATTTCTCGGTGATGGGCTTCGAGGGATCAACCTTGACCACATCGTATTGCTTGTCCAACTCGTCGATGATGGGCCAGTTGGGTGTTTGCGACATCGCCTGCATGTTGAATCCGCCGTAGAGTTGGGCATCCGTGTTCAACACGCCCAGTTTTTTCCGCTTCTGCTGGCTGACCGTTTCCAACGAACGGACCAATTCGTATTCGATCGGAATGCCGCGGTCGAAAAACACCGGCGGCACCTTCCGCAATCCGCAGGTCATCGCCACGTTCAAGAAGATATTGTCCACCGAGAGAGCGCCCCGGTTGATCGTCGAAACTTGGCGAGGCTCGATGCCATAGCGTTTGTCGGCCAATGCCGCTTCGGTGCTGTAACGCTCGGTATCGTGGATCAACACTTGCACTTTCTGGCCGCCCAGAGCTTGAATCTCGCGCAGCATGGCCAACAGGTTCAGCCGAGTCTGCACATAGCTTTCGGGCACCGAGGGACTGATGAATGCTTCGATCTGAACAGGACGATCCGACTGAATATT
>CAZNMP010000348.1:0-3758 GCA_964573875.1 uncultured Planctomycetaceae bacterium
GGATGGAGCATGAATTAGGATTCTCGATCTTGCTGACCGACCTCGGCAAACCGAACGATCCGAAGGTTGCCGATGACACCTTGAAAATGCTCACCGAATCCGTGGTCGCCACGCTTCGAGACACAAAAGCGACCGACATTAACGTGACAGAACCCCACGAGAGAACTTTCGCCAACTCATCCGCAAGAGGGAAAGCCATCCGCTACAAAGACGCCAAGGATTTTCACCACGTCTGCTTGGTCTATGTACTATCTGGTCCAAATTTTTCTGCTTCGTGTGTAGCGGAGTACCTCGAGAACGACAGCGACGATGTCCTTCCGCTGATTAAGAAGACCCTGGATTCAGTCCGGGGGGTGTCGGCACGGCGTTGACAACGCGGGGAATACAGATAAAATGTGGGGTTTCCTTGGCACGGGGACCTGGCGCGGAGGTCTTCGCTCTAAGAAAGCATCGTTTATCGCGTTGATTTACCTCTTGCTTGGCGGGCACGGCCATTACCCGCCCTACATTTCTTAGGAGTACTCCGTTGGAAGAAGCGATGCAAAAGGCCGATGTTCTGATCGAGGCCCTCCAGTGGATCCGTCAGTTCCGCGGCAAAATCACCGTTATCAAGTTGGGCGGAAGCGTCATGGAGGACGATCGCGCGATGATCCACCTTTTGTTGGACGTCGTCTTCATGGAAACCGTGGGCATGCGTCCCGTGGTGGTTCACGGCGGCGGCGCCGCCATTAGCCGCGCCATGGCCGAGGCCGGGCTGCAACCGCAATTTGTCCAAGGACGTCGTTACACCGACGCTCCCACCTTGGAAATCGTCGAAAAAGTGCTGGCAGGCGAGGTCAACACACGTTTGGCGCACCGCATCGAAGAGCTCGGCGGTCAGGCCAAGCCGCTTAACTTCCAAACGAAAAACGTCTTGTTCGGCGACCGCATCCTCTTGCCCGACGAGCAAGGTGCACCCGTAGATTTAGGTTATGTGGGAACCGTGACCCGCGTCGATGCCGACACAATCCTGGACCTCTGCCAGTCGGGCATTGTCCCGGTGATTCCCTCGATGTGCATTACCGACAACGGCCAAAAGCTGAACGTCAACGCCGACACGGCCGCCACCGCCGTGGCCCAGGCGCTCGAGGCGGAAAAGCTTGTCTATTTAAGCGATGTAAACGGCGTCCGCCGCGACAAGAAAGATCCCAACTCGCTGATCCACTCGCTCACGGCCTCGGAGGCCAACCAGTTGATCGACAACGGTTCGATCGACTCGGGCATGATTCCGAAGGTGCAAGCTTGTTTGGAAACGCTCGAACACGGCGTCAAAAAGATCCACATCATCGACGGTCGCCTCCGGCACTCCTTAATGTTGGAAGTGTATACCAGCAAGGGCGTTGGCACGCAAATCGTGAGGGACTAGAGCGTAGGGATTAGGAACTAGAAATCAACGCCCCCGACTGCGGTCGGGAGAAAAAGCCCATGCAGCTTCACAAACTGAGTACTGAGTACTCAGTACGGACAACTGAATACCGATAACTTACATAATGAATTCCGAACAAACGCTTAAGCTGTTCCAGCAATATGTTATTCCAAACTACAACCGATACCCCGTCTCGTTGACGCGGGGTGAAGGTTCTTACATTTGGGATGCCGAAGGCAACCGTTACCTCGACCTATTCAACGGCTGGGGTTGCAATCTTTTGGGGCATTGCCCTCCGGCCGTGATCGAGGCCGTTCGCGACCAATTGGGAC
Source organism: uncultured Planctomycetaceae bacterium (assembly GCA_964573875.1). Classification (GTDB taxonomy): domain Bacteria; phylum Planctomycetota; class Planctomycetia; order Pirellulales; family Thermoguttaceae; genus CAYWGR01. The sequence goes on from CAZNMP010000348.1 coordinate 1,738, forward strand.
AACTGATCCACGTGCCCAACACTTGGCATACCGAATTGCAGGGTCTCTGGGCCAAGGCGCTTTCCGAGCGTAGTTTCGGCGGGCAAGCTTTCTTTTGCAATTCCGGCACCGAGGCCAACGAGGCAGCGATCAAGTTGGCGCGTTTGCATAACGCCGCGAAACGCCGCTATAAAATCATCACGTTCGAGGGCGGTTTCCACGGCCGAACGCTCGGCTCCATTTCAGCCACCGCACAGCCGAAGTATCACGAAGGGCTTGGCCCTTTGATGGCCGGGTTCACCTATGCCCCCTTCGGCGATTTGGACGCGGTGGCCCGGCTGATCGACGACGAAACCGCGGCAATCATGATCGAGCCGATCCAAGGTGAGGGCGGCGTGCGAATTCCGCCCGACGGCTTCCTGGCCGGTCTGCGAAAGCTGGCCGACGATCACGAGCTGCTGTTGATTTTCGATGAAGTGCAAACCGGCTGCGGACGCACCGGCGATTGGTTCGCCTACCAAGGGCTTGGCGTTACGCCCGATGTGATGACGCTCTCGAAGGCCCTTTGCGGCGGCTTGGCCGGCGGGGCAATGTTGACCACCGCCGAAATCGCCAAAAGCCTTCGGCCTGGCATGCACGCCTGCACCTTCGGCGGCAACCCCATCGCCGCCCGGGCCGGCTTGGCCTATATCGAAGCCGTCGAACGCGATCAATTGCTGCCGCATACCAAGCGGCTGGGCGAAGTGTTCCGCCAGCGGTTGCTGCAACTTCAGCAAGAATGCGGTTTGGTACGCGACGTTCGCGTTCGTGGCGTAATGATCGGCCTGGAACTCTCGATCGAGGGCGCTCCGACCGTCAAGGCGTGTCTCGACCGGCGGCTGCTGATCAATTGCACCCACGGAACGGTCATCCGACTGCTGCCCGCAATGAATCTTACCGAAGAACAAGCAAACGAAAGTTGTGACATTCTTGCCGATGTATTAAAGAAACAGGCCGGCAACCATTTGCCAGGATAAAAAATATAAGGGTAGGGCTGGAAGTTTGGGGCTAGAAAAAAGACTTTTGTCACACGAACTTCCGGCTGCTGGATCCTATGAGGAGTTTGCATGATGCGACATCTGCTTACCTTGGCCGATCTGACAACGGCCGAAATCGAACGCATCTTCTCGATCACGGAGGATCTGAAAAGCAAATATGAAAGCGGTCTCCGCGAACCGCTCTTGCCGGGCCGCCTTATGGCCCTGTTGTTCGAGAAGCCCTCGCTGCGCACTCGCGTAAGCTTTGAGGCCGGCATGGCCCATCTCGGCGGAAGCTCGATATTCCTGGGCAACGAGGTCGGTTTCGGACGGCGCGAGAGCGTCGCCGATTTCGCCCGCGTTCTGGGAGAATACGCCGACGTGGTTGTCGTCCGCGCCAACCGCCATCAAACCGTCGTCGAAATGGCCAAATACTGCACTTGCACGGTCATCAACGGTCTGACCGACTTCGGCCATCCCTGCCAAGCATTGGCCGATTTATACACGATCCGCGAACTGGTCGGCAAACTCGAAGGCCACACGCTCGCTTGGATCGGCGATGCCAACAACGTCGCGCGAAGCCTCGCCATCGGCTGCGGAAAATTGGGCATGCGCCTGGTGATGGCAACGCCCGAAAATTACCAATTCGACGCCAATTCGCTCGCCTGGATCAAGCAGCACGCGCCCAAACTCGACTTTACGGTAACGACCGACCCTGTCGAGGCGGTCCGCGATGCCGTGGCCGTTTACACCGATGTTTGGGCGAGCATGGGCCAGGAAAACGAGCGCGAGGCCCGGCGGCAAATTTTTGCCAACTATCAAATCAACGCAGCCTTGATGTCCCACGCCCAAAAAGGCGCGTTCTTCATGCATTGCCTACCCGCCCACCGTGGCGAGGAAGTCACCAACGAAGTCATCGACAGTCCGCAAAGCGTCGTCATTCAGCAAGCGGGCAATCGGATGCACGTGCAGAAGGGCATACTGGCCTGGATTCTCGGCGCGAAAGGGGCTATCGAAGGCCGAAGC
>CAZNMP010000349.1:0-3751 GCA_964573875.1 uncultured Planctomycetaceae bacterium
CCAATTGGTCAACACCAGTCCCGAGGATTCGTTGACCGCCACCAAAGCGCCGGAACCGTAGGCGGTGCCATCGCGTTCGGGCACGGCCACTCGCACCACTGCCGGGTGCGGTCCCGAGAAAGAAGGCGCGGGCGTGTACATAGCAGGCTGCGCGCCTGCCGTCACGGCAACGCTGATGGCTGATAAAAAAACAACAAGCCGAATCACAATGGCCGACCTCAGGGGAGGGGAACAGTCCGCCACGCAAAAAACGGAACGATCCGTCTTCCCTTGTTGTCGGCCGGGGCGCAAATCGCGATTTAGCGTTTGTCCTTCGGCGTGTAGTCAGATTCCCTCGGACCGGTGTAGATTTGCCGAGGACGTAGAATTTTCGTGGTCGGATCGTCGTGCTGCTCTTTCCACTGGGCAATCCAGCCCGGCAACCGACCGATGGCGAAGCAGACCGTGAACATATTCGTCGGTATGCCCATCGCACGGAGCAGAATCCCGCTATAAAAGTCAACGTTCGGATAAAGCTTGCGATCAATAAAATAGGAATCGGCCAAGGCAAGCTCTTCCAACTTCCGCGCGATATCCAACAAAGGATCTTTCCGCTTGAGTTGGGCAAAAACCTTGTCGCAGGCCTGCTTCAAAATCTTCGCCCGCGGATCGTAGTTCCGATAAATTCGATGACCGAACCCGAACAACCGGAAGGGATTGGTTTTGTCTTTGGCGTGGCGGATGCAGTCCTCGGGCGAGAGCCCGCCTTTGTGGATATGGCCGAGCATTTCCATCACTTCGACGTTGGCGCCGCCATGCAGCGGCCCCCAGAGCGCGCAAACGCCCGCAGCGCACGAGGCGAACAGATTGGCCTTGGCCGACCCCACGACGCGCACCGTCGAGGTGCTGCAATTTTGCTCGTGATCGCCGTGCAAAATGAAGATCAGGTTCAGCGCGTCCTCGACTTCCCGGGTGACGATGTATTGCTGATGCGGCAGCGAGAACATCATGTGCAGGAAGTTGGCGCAATAACGCAGATGCGGATCGGGATAATTGAACGGCAGCCCCAGCGATCGCCGGTAGGAAAACGCGGCAATCGTGCGAACTTTACTAATCAGGCGAGCGGCCGCCTCTTCCAAGGAGCCTTCATCCTCAAGGGCAAAAAGTTCTTGATGGTAACAAGCCAAATGACTTAATGTGGCCGACAAAATCGCCATCGGCGGCGCGTCGGTCGGAAGGTGCTGGAATTGATGCTTCACGCCCTCGTGCAACAATTCGTTCTCGGTCAACAAACCGCTGAATCGCGCCATCTCGTCATGCTTGGGCAACCGGCCGAAGATCAGCATCCACGCCACTTCGACGAAGTTGGGTTTGTCGGTGAATTGCTCGATGGGGATGCCGCGGTAGCGCAGGATGCCTTTTTCGCCGTCGATAAACGTGATGGCGCTCTTACAAACGCTCGTGTTGCCCAACGAGGGGTCGTAGGTTGTTAGGCCTGTTTGATCGCGCAGTTTGGTGATGTCAACGGCACGCTCCCCTTCGGTTCCCTCCAAAACAGGAAGCTCAATCTGCTTGTCGCCAATGGTCAGGATCGCTTTGTCGGTCATGGCCAATCTCCCAGCACAAATTTATTAGGTCCGAACCCCCCATCCTATCGCAAAATCACGAAAATGCAATGGGCCATGAGAACAAGACACACCCCGGAACGGAGTGGTTCGATCAACAATGCCCCCACTCTTCCAGAGGACCGATTTAGCCCGGAATAAGGGCGTTAGATGACCGCCATCACGCCGCGAACGTAACCGACCGACTCGGCCAGGCCCGCCAACGGATCGTCCATGTCTTTTTCATACTCGAACGATACGCAACCGGAGTAATGAATTTCGTCCAGCGTGCGGAGGAACTTCGGAATATCGATCACGCCGCGGCCGACTTCGACGCCATGCCCCGCGGCTGTCGCCACGTTGATATCCTTAATATGAACATCGAACAGCCGATCGGCAAACTGCTTCGCCGCGCGATAGGGATCGCCGCCGTAGCGCAACGTGTGGCCGATGTCGATGCAAAGTCCGATGCGAGGGTCCAGCCCCTTGATCTTCTCATAGGCCGTCTCAGGCAGCGGATAAACCTTGTCGCCGGGTCCGTGGTTGTGAATCGCCACGCGAATGTCGAACTTCTTTACTTTTTCATCGACCAGGGTCAATACCTCGGGCACGGGAACGCCCACGATGATGCGCATGCCCGCGGCCTTTGCATAGTCGAATGCCCGCTCTACGTCGGCTGGTTTTGACATCTGAATCACGCCGCCGGCATACAGATCAAGACCCGCTGCTTTGACTTTCGCCACTGCCTGGGTAATCTGTTCCGGCGTGCTATTCATCGGCAACAGGATCGGGTGCATGCAGAAATGCTTGAGCCCGACGCGCTGCGTCATTGCCAACGCTTTGTCCAACGGGAATTTGTGCAACGTGTAGGAGGCCAGCCCCAGCTCATACGCCCGCTTGGTCGAGGACTCGGCCGGCTTCTTTTCCACTGGCGCGGTCTCGGCCGCCGATCCAGGACGGGCGGCCATCGCGGCCGCTGTTCCCATGCCAACCCACTGCAAAAAATGTCGCCGCGTCGCCATGATGTTCATTCTCCAATAATCTTAATGAGAATACGTTTGGGCCTTCGACCGTCGAACTCGCCATAAAATATCTGCTCCCAGGGACCGAAATCGAGGCGGCCTTCCGTGACGGCCACCACCACTTCGCGGCCCATGATTTGCCGCTTATGATGGGCGTCGCCGTTGTCTTCGCCCGTGCGGTTATGATGGTACGTCTCCGGCGAAGGGTCGTAAGGGGCCAATTTCTCGAGCCATCGCTTGTAGTCCTCATGCAGGCCGGACTCGTTATCATTGATGAAAACCGATGCGGTAATGTGCATCGCATTCACCAGACAAAGCCCTTCGCGAATGCAACTTTTCGCAACGGCGTCCTCGACGCGGTCGGTGATGTTGACAAACCCCATTCGCTGGGGAACGGTCAATGTAATGCGCTCGGTATGGGATTTCATTTACCCGTATCCCTTGTTCTCGCCATGATTACATTTCTGTCCAATATGGCTAAGTATACCAAGCACCCACTAGAAACGCTAGGAATCGCTATTGCTCAACACTACAAAACGATTAATGGGGGGAAAGATATTTCAGCACAAATTTCGGCTTATCCGCATGGTCATGCGGTATTTGCCACCAATAACAGTAAGATAGCCGGCCTTATCAGGCCAACGGCTGGACTAGACAGTGCTATTGAGTTTGCTGGTCGATGCACGAACAGGGTGGCGTGGGGAAGTCGGCAAAGGCGTTGCCGCCGGCGGCAATGGCAATGACGCGGAAGGTCGAGGGCGGGTTCGGTTTGAGGATGCCTTGCGGGCTATTGGGAGTAAGCGGTCCCACGACAGTCAGCACGGCCCAGCGCGGAGCCGCCACGATCTGGGTTGGGATCAGATCGCGTTGCGAACAGTCATGGCGCCAACGCTCGACTTGCTCTTTCGACGAGCCCGCCAACTCAGCCAATCTGGCAGCTCTGTCATCACATAGATCAAGCACGACAATTACGGGGTCATCCAGTCCATGCAGCAAGGCATTTTCGTACGCGAACTCGATCTTTTCGCGATTATGGCCGAGCAGATGGCGGCGGTGTTCGGCTGCGTGCAGCCCTTGCTTGGGGTCTGGCATGGGGGATTCGCCGGGCGGCAATCGAATCACGTCATCCTCCCTTCATTTTCTATT
>CAZNMP010000350.1:0-3738 GCA_964573875.1 uncultured Planctomycetaceae bacterium
CGGGATTGGATCAAAAAAGGCCGGCCTTTACTGGGCATTTGCCTCGGGACGCAACTGCTGGCTAAAACGTTGGGAGCGCGGGTTTACAAGAACTGGATCAAGGAGATTGGGTGGCATTCGATCAAGCTGCTGCCCTCGGCGGCCGAGGATCCGCTGTTTGCACAAAGCGGTTTGAGAACCGTTTTTCAGTGGCATGGCGATACGTTTGATTTGCCTGCCGGCGCGGTTCCTTTGGCCAGCGGGCCGAATTGCGAAAACCAAGCGTTCCGCTACGGGGATCGTGCCTTCGGCGTGCAGTTTCACATCGAGATGACCGCCGGAATGATCGAAGATTGGCTGACCGAGGCCGGCAATTGTCGTGAGTTGGCCGGCCTGGATTATGTGGATCCCCAGCGTATTCGCAAGGAAACGCCCGTCGAGCTGCCGCGCATGCAGGCAATGGCTGCCGAGGTGTTCGGACGATTTGCGCGGATGTGCGGCGGACGGTAGAACCACAGTTTATATAAAGAGAGACAGGATTGACAAGGTTTCCGGGATTCCATGAAAAATCCTGGAAATCTTGTCAATCCTGTCTCGTTGTCTTTGAAAAGCTCCGTTTTTCCACGGCAGGCGAAAATGGCTTCGCCTGGACATTGAAAAAAACGGGGCCGCTATTTCGGCGCCAGCGTGCAAACCATTCGCCGGCCGTGATGGACGGGCACCGCTTCAACTTTCGACACATCTTCCAGCTTGGCTAGAATTTCGTCGATCACTTTGCGGCCTTCCTCGACGTGAGCCAGTTCTCGCCCACGGAACACCACGGTGACGATCACTTTGTCTTTGTGTTCGAGGAACTCACGCGCCTTATTGACCTTCACTTCGATGTCGTGGTCGCCGGTCTTGGGCCGGACGCGGATTTCCTTGAGCTTGACTTGATGAGCGTGTTGGCCTTTGTGCTGCCGTTTCTTCTGCTGGTACTTGAACTTGCCGTAGTCCATGATACGGCAAACAGGCGGACGTTCGCCGGGTGCTACCTCGACCAGATCGAGCTCGGCGGCACGGGCTTCACGCAACGCCTCATCGGTGGGCAGAATTCCTAATTGGGCCCCATCCGCACCGATCACGCGGACGGGAGTAACGCGGATTTGTTCGTTGATCCGCTGCTTGCTTGCAGCCTCTGGCGGCCTCCATTTTCCCATAAGCAACACACTCCCAAGGACTGTTTGATGTCTAGATTGCCAAAGCTCGATGGAACAACGGTTTTTGGTTAGTTTTCCCGCCTCGGACCATTGGCTATCCAGAACGCTAAAAAACCTAGTACAGTATTTCGCAATTATAACGGCTTGTCAAGCTGGGGGATAACGGCAAAATGCCGAGCCCTTTGCCATTCTTTATTTTCCTCGCAGCGTTTTCGCCTTGATTTCTGCTTGGAATTTCTCGATGGCAGCGGCCAAGGGCATTGCGCCCAGATCGCCTTCAATGCGGTCGCGAACGGCCACTTTGCCTTCTTCGGCCTCCCGACCGCCGATCACCAGCATGTACGGAACAAGGGCCAACTGAGCATCGCGGATCTTGGCGCCGATCTTCTCGGCCCGGTAGTCGCCCGAAACGCGCAACCCGGCTTCAGAAAGCTGCCGTTCGACATCGCGGCCGTATTCCTCGACTTTCTGACTGACGACCATCACACGCACCTGCTCGGGCGCTAGCCAGAGGGGAAATGCACCGGCGAAATGCTCGATCAACATGCCTACGAACCGCTCGAACGATCCGAACGGCGCGCGGTGGATCATCACCGGCTGGTGCGTTGTATTGTCGGCGCCGATGTATTCCAACGCGAATCGCTGCTTGCTCGGCAAATTGTAGTCGAGCTGCACGGTGCCGAGTTGCCACTCGCGGCCGATGCAGTCGGCCACGACGAAGTCGGCCTTCGGTCCATAAAACGCAGCCTCGCCGCGCTCGACGTGCAGGTCAGGCAAATTCAACTCGCGACAAACACCTTCAAGCGCCGCCTCGGCCCGTTCCCAGGTTTCGGCGCTGCCGACGTATTTCTCACTGGCCGGATCGCGGAATCCCAAACGAACGCGGTATTTGTCGAACCCCAGCATCTTGAGCACGAACTGCGTCATCTCGAGGCAACCGCGGAACTCGTCGGCCACTTGGTCTTCGGTGCAGAAGATGTGGGCGTCGTCTTGCGTGAATCCGCGCACGCGGGTCATGCCGTTCAATTCGCCCGACTGCTCGAAACGATGCACCGTGCCGAATTCAGCCAGCCGCAACGGCAAATCACGGTAGCTGCGCGGCTTCGATTTGTAAATCGTCACATGATGCGGGCAATTCATCGGCCGCAAAAGGTAACGGTCGCCGTCGGTCATTTCGATGGGTGGAAACTGCGATTCTTTATAATAAGGATAATGGCCCGACGTTTCGTACAAATGCACGTTGCCGATCACCGGCGTGTAGACGGGCTGGTAGCCGCGGCGAATCAGTTCGCCATAGAGGAAGTTTTCCAGTTCGCGGCGGACAATCGCCCCCTTGGGCAACCAAAATACGAGGCCTTGGCCCACATCAGGGTCGATCAGGAATAGTTCAAGCTGGCGGCCCAGCACGCGATGGTCGCGGCGTTTCGCCTCTTCGACTTGACGCAGATGGTCGTCGAGCTCTTGTTTACTGAAGAAAGCGGTGCCATAGAGCCGCTGCAACTGCTGACGCGAGGCGTCGCCTTTCCAGTAAGCCCCGGCAACGGATAGAATCTTGAACGCGCCGATTGCGCCCGCCGAGGGCACGTGAGGACCGCGGCAAAGATCCATGAACTCGCCTTGGCGGTAAAACGAAATCTTCGACTCGTCGGCCAAACCCTCGCCAAGATGCTCCACCTTCAGCGATTGGCCCAAGTCGCGGCAAAACTGGATGGCCTCGGCGCGTTCCATTTCAACGCGCTCGAAAGGCTCGTTCTCCTTGATGATCTTGGCCATCTCGGCCTCGATCTTGGGGAAATCGGCCTCCGACAGGGCGTGTTCCATTTCAAAATCATAGTAAAAGCCGCCGGCCACCGTCGGACCGAAAGCCAATTGGACGCCATCAAACAACCGCATGACCGCCCTGGCCATCAGATGCGCACAGGAATGGCGGATCAGATCCAACGCTTGGGGATCTTTGCTCGTAATCAAGCGAAAAGCAATTTGACCGTCGGTAGGCAGGGAGTCGTTGACTCCTACCAGCTTTCCGTCTACTTCAGCAGCCAGAGTGGCTTTTGCCAGGCGTGGGCCAATATCGGCGGCAATGTCGATCGGTCGAACGTGATGGGAATATTCGAGGATTTTTCCGTCAGGAAGGGCGACTTTAAGCATGGAACTCCAATGAGCCTCGTGAACTGCAATCCCCCAGCAAGCGGGGCGTCGATACAAAGGACGCTCGGCAAATTCACCCACCGGGAGAAATACGTGCCTCAAGTATAGGACGTTTCGGGACTTTTCCGCAAGGGCAGAAGGGCCGTCTAGCTTTCCCAAACCTCAGGCAACGCCAAGATCGAAAATTCCCTCAGCCACGCTAAGTATTGATTCTCCAAGGAAATTCTTCATTTTGTCGGGCCAAAGCGTCGTTTCTTCTCAGACTTGGCAATTCTGTTGATGCCCCCGTTGACGGATAGTAAAAGGGATGCCAGAATTACTCAGTCGATTTCGCCGCAGTAGATCGAGGCGGGATCATTCTCAGGGCGGTTAGCTCAGTTGGTTAGAGCACCAGCTCGACAAGCTGGGGGTC
>CAZNMP010000351.1:0-3724 GCA_964573875.1 uncultured Planctomycetaceae bacterium
TTCACGGATCAAGATTTCAAGATCGCCAAACCAATTCCCGATGGCGCTCCGGTCAGTGTGTTCGATGCTCCCCGTGTCGAGCGAGTCAGTTATCAATGGCTGCATGGTGAGATCGTTCGCATTGTTGAGCCAGTTGTGAAAGGCAAGTTTGACCCGAAAGACGACGTCAAAGCGAAAATCGCCAAGCGGTTAAAAATCGCCAAACGCGCCAACGAATATGTGCTCGTTATGTTCGGAAACAATGCTTGGCAGGAATGTTCGGCCCTGGAAGAACCGTTTCAATCGGGCCTGGAAACGCTCTGGCCGCTCCTTGAAAAGTATCAGGTTGTCTATGCCGATTCAACTGTTCCGGCAAATCGTACATTGGCCGCAGAGTATGGCTTGACTTTGGATAATCAGAAATCGGTGTATTGGATCCTATTGGACGGCAACGGCCGCGCGGTATGTCGCCAAAGCACCTCTGTGTTCTCGCGCGACGGCCGTTATGACGCAGGAAAGATCGCATCATTCTTGCAGAAGTGGACGATTCCGCCCGAAAATGCTGAGGATCTCCTGCGTGCCGCGTTGCAGAAAGCAGCTAGGGATCGCAAAAAAGTCTTTGTCGTTCTCACCGGCACACTCTGCGGACCGTGTCACCGGTTGCTCGACTTTTTGGAACAACGACAAGACATCCTCGGTCAGGATTATGTCATTGCGGCGATCAACATGGATCGCACGACCCACGTTAAGGAAGTCAAACAGCGTGTGGGACATCCGAGCGACCCGATGACGGGCGTTCCATGGTCTGTAATCTTGTCGTCTGAGGGAAAACCGCTTGTTACGTCGAATGGCCCGAAGGGCAATATCGGTTTTCCATCGAAAAAAGAAGAAATCGAGCATTTTCTGAAAATGCTCCGACAAACATCCACGCATATCTCGGCCGAGCAGTTCAACGCGATGGAAAAAAGTCTGATGTCGGTAAAATAAGAAGGAATCCGAGACTTTCTTTCAGGCTACTTTTTCTCTCCAGCGTTTTTCAACAACTGTCCCCGTCCTACAAGCACTAAGAACACTGTGAGCAATAGGAAGGTCACTAGCGCGGTTGCGGTTTGGTAAGGAAAATCCTTTCCGACGGCCAACAGGTCGGGAATCGTGTCGCTGAACATGAGGAAGGAAATGATGACGCCGGCAATGCTGCCGCCGGCGATGTAACCGGTCGAAAAAAGCATCCCGGGGCTCATCTCCGATTCCAACTCGGAGGCCGGTCGTTCGGCTTTGCCGCGGCCGAATCTTTCGACAACCCAACGGGCCATTCCGCCGACGAAAATCGGCGTGGAGGACGATAGCGGCAGATACATGCCCACGGCAAACGCCAGCGAAGAAATGCCGCACAGTTCCACGATCATCGCCACGGCCACGCCGAGCAGCACCAAAGTCCACGGCAGTTTCTGGTTCAAGATGCCGTGCGTAATCAGCGCGAACAGTTGGGCCTGGGGTTGCGGATATTTACGCACCTCGACGCCGTCGTCGCGGCGGCTCAATTTGCCGTTGATGCCCGGATCCACAAGCCAGCGGATTTGCCCTTGGTCGTCTACTAGATACTTGCCGGGCGTTACGCCTTCCGGGTTGCCTTCGATGGCATGCCTCACGTAATAGGTTTTTGGATCTTTCGGGGCGGATTCTTGCAAGGCGGTTGCCTTGAGTTTCGCCATGTCCAAAGGCAGCTTGGGCTGCGGAAGATTTTTTTGCGAATACACTGTTCCCAACGAGTTCATCGCCAACAAAATCACGCCGATCACCAGTGCCGAGGAAAGCGAACCGACCAGAATGCTAAGCTGCTGCCACTTGGGCGTCGCGCCGACGAGAAAGCCTGTCTTCAGATCTTGCGACGTGGTGCCGCCGTTGCTCGAAGCAATGCAAACGACCGCGGCAATCGAGATGACGACCAGCCGATACTGCGCGGAAGTCCAGCCCAAAGCGAGAAAAATCAAGCACGTCAACAAGAGCGTTGCGATCGTCATGCCAGAGATGGGATTCGACGAGGAACCGATCTCGCCGGTCAATCGCGAAGAAACGGTGACGAACAAGAAGCCGAACAGGACGATCAGCACGGCGGCCGCCAGATTGACCCAGTTGAAAATCGCCGCCGGCGACCAACTGCCGCCTGCCTGGGGATCGACACCTAAGAAAACCCAAATGGCCGCCACCATCGCCAGTGAACCGAACAACACGATTCGCATCGAAAGATCGCGGTCGGTGCGGGGGGTACTAGGGACTAGGGGCTGGGGGCTAGAGGCTAGGGATTTCTGATTTCTGATTTCTGATTTCTGATTTGCTGCATCTGAACCCTGACCATCGACCTCTGACCTCTCGTTACTGGCCACTTTCCCTGGCCCCTGCCCCCTGACCTCTGCCCCCTCATTGCCGGCCACTGGCCACTGGCCACCGGCCACTTTTCCAGCGCCCTCTTTTTTCCGCAAATCTCGGAGTCCTGCGGTAATCGAGGCTACGATCATGGGCATGGCTCGGAACATGCTGATGATGCCGCCGGCCGCGACGGCGCCGGCTCCGATGTAAAGCACGTAGGCCTGGCGCAACTGATCGGCATCCATATCGGGGATCGGAATCTTGCCGGGCTGAAAAACCGAGGGCCAGCTTTCGCCGAAATAGACGATCAAGGGACATATCACCATCCACGACAGCGCCCCGCCGGCGACCATGATGCACGATGTTTTCGTGCCGATGATGTAACCGACGCCCAGCAGCGTGGGATTCGTTTCCAAGGCAGGCGTTGCCCCTTTGAGCCAGCTCAGCGGATGGCTCACCACGTCTTTCCAAAGCCTTACGCCAAGCATCAGAAATTGATAGACGAACGCGATGCCGAACCCCGCGAAGACGGTTTTGGCCGTCGCCCCGCCCGTTTCGCCGATGATCAACACATCGGCACAGGCGGTGCCTTCGGGATAAATCAGCTTGCCGTGTTGCTTGACGATAAACGCGCGTCGCAGCGGAATCATCATCAAAATGCCGAGCAATCCGCCGAGCACCGAGACGATCATCACCCGGGCGACATCCATCTCGAAGCCCAGCAGCATGACGGCCGGCATGGTTACGCCGACGCCGAACGCGATCGACTCGCCGGCCGATCCCGTGGTTTGAACGATGTTGTTCTCGAGGATGCTGGCCCTGCGAACGCCGAATACCCTGGAAAAACCGCGGAACAGTGTGATCGAAAGCACGGCCACGGGAATCGAGGCCGAGACGGTCATGCCGACCTTCAGAACAAGGTAGAGCGACGACGCCCCGAAAACAATGCCCAAGATTGCTCCCACCAGCACGGCCGACCAAGTGAACTCGGGCAGCGTTACATCGTCTGGAACGTAAGGCTGATGAGGAGCCGGCGAAGGAGTCGATTCGGGCATATTATTGATGTCTAGGTTGCCAATAATCTGTTATGTATGCGTTTTTTGCCAATTTTCCGGCTTCCCGTTGGTCTGCCTCGGTTCATTGGCTACCTAGGGCATATTAATGAAGGGCCGTACATTTCGTGCTGTGATTAGGGAAACGGTCTTGCACCGCCTGAACGCTCATTTCCTCGTTGCGCAGGGCTTCCATCGCGCCGACGGCGGCCTCGGCCGCTTGCAATGTCGTGATGCACGAGATTCCATGCGAAACGGCCGCCGCGCGGATATAGCCTTCGTCGGTTCGCGCGCCTTTGCCGCTCGGCGTATTGATGACAAGATGC
>CAZNMP010000352.1:0-3724 GCA_964573875.1 uncultured Planctomycetaceae bacterium
CGTACGCACGGTCGTGTGGGAGGACGGGGGCGGCAACGCCCCCTCCTACCCGATGGTTCTTCCGGCTCTATCAACCGGAAAAAAATGGAAAAACGCAAATGCCCGGCGTTTCTCTATCCAGGGCCCTATGGCCTCTCCCCCCCATCAAAACGGCAAATAAGGCATAATTTTTTGCATAAATCCCCAACTGTAAGCTAAAGTTGAACAATTCGCACCACTAAGGGGGCATCTACACGAGATGTAAGTGGAACCATCGCTGATGCTCATCGCTATTTCTTGTCTCCTCGGAATCACGATTCTTACCGGTGTTGTTTCCGGATATGCATTGCCTCGACTTTTGCCGCATTTCCTAGCGAGAGACGGCAAAACAAGGACCGATGCGGCGAACGAAATTGAGCAGTGCCAGCCGGTGAATAACCGATCACCGCAACGTTCGGAACTGATGGATTCGCAATTTCGGGCGATCCTCGACCAAGCAACCGACGTCATCGTCTGCGTGAGTAAAACCGGCCGAATACTCGACGTCAATGCAGCAGTTGAACGCGTTGTCGGCTTTAAGGCGGAAGAGTGTATCGGCAAGTATTTCTTTCGTCTTGGAATTTATCGCGTTCAAGACATTCCACAACTGATTCGATTGTTCCGTCAAACGATTCGGTCGAGAACTATCACCGAGTATGTGGAACTCGAATTACGGCACAAAAACGGACAGCCCGTCTTCATTGAGATCGGCTCGAAGTTCGTCATGAACAACGGGAAAATCCAATGCATCGTCAATATCATCCGCAACATCTCGGAACGTAAGCAAGCCATTGCCGAATTGACTAGAGCAAAACAGCAGGCCGAGTCGGCCAGCCGCGCCAAAAGCCAGTTTCTGGCCAATATGAGTCACGAAATCCGAACGCCCATGACAGCCATTCTGGGATTCACAGACCTATTGATCGACAGCCTCTCCGATCCGGATAGTTTGGAGGCGGTGAATACCATCAAACGCAATGGTGAATACCTCCTGGGCATTCTCAATGACATCCTCGATCTATCAAAAATCGAAGCAGGCAAGTTCCAAATCGAACGCGATATCTGCTCTCCCATCCAAATTGTCAACGAGGTTGTCTCACTCTTGCAAGTTCGAGCCCAGGCCAAGAATCTTTTCCTCCGGGCCGAGTACATTTGCCCAATTCCCCGGAATATTGTGGCGGATCCGATTCGCGTCAGGCAAATTCTCGTAAATTTAATTGGCAACTCGATTAAATTCACCGCGGCAGGCGGCATTCGCCTGGTCACGAGCCTTGTCTATACGAACGAAAATCAGCCAAGGTTAAGGTTCGATGTCATTGATACCGGAATTGGATTGAATGAGCAACAGATGGCCATGATTTTCCAGCCATTCGTCCAATGCAACCGGGAAACCGACGCCAAACCAAGCGGGACGGGTCTTGGGCTGACGATCACCAAACGGCTCGTCGAGATGCTGGGGGGAGAAATCGGCGTCCAAAGCGCCCCTGGCGCGGGCAGCACCTTCAGCGTAACCATCGACACCGGCAGTCTGGAAGGCGTGGAGATGCTCGATGGTATTGTAAACGACGAGATGCTCGATGAATATCGACCAAATTCCTGCGCCGAATTGCCCTGTCCTCAAAATCTGGATTGCCGTATCCTGCTTGCGGAAGACGGGCCGGACAATATGCGGCTCATCTCATGGCTGCTTCAGAAGGCAGGCGCCGAAGTCACGCCCGTCGCCAACGGTCGCTTGGCTGTCGAGGCCGCTTTTAATGCAGACTGCAACGGACGGCCGTTCGATATCGTGCTCATGGACGTGCAGATGCCCGAGATGGACGGCTATGAAGCCGCCAAGAAACTCCGCGATGCCGGATATTTACACCCGATCGTCGCGCTTACCGCAAACGCGATGAAGGAAGATCGGCAGCGGTGTCTCTACGCCGGCTGCAACGACTACCTCACAAAACCGATTGATCGAGAAAAGCTTCTGCAAATGGTTGCAAACTACACGGACGAGTCCTATGTACAGGGCCGGCGCGGCGGGGCCGAGTGTTCGCGGCAGTCTACCTAATGCAATGTATCGTATGCCATGAACCGCAGCGCCAACAACGGTCAAAGAAATTTATCGAGGTTTGCTTGGCTAATAAACCGACCGGTCAACGTAATTGGCCTAAATTTCGGCCTTAGCGCATTGGCTGTGCAATGGGTCAATAGCCCTTCGCGCGTAATAATTCTGCGTCGTGTAGATACCAATGGCTCTGCGAGCGCGGTCGATTAGTCTCTGTCGGTGCAAAGGACCGAGACGAAGGCTTTCTGGGGTATCTGGACTTGGCCGATCTGTTTCATTTTCGCCTTGCCCTTCTTCTGCTTTTCGAGAAGCTTTCGCTTGCGCGAGACGTCGCCGCCGTAGCACTTCGCGGTCACGTCTTTTCGGTAAGGCGCGATCGTCGATCTCGCAATGATCGTACCGCCAATAACGCCCTGGATCGGGATCTTGAACTGATGGCGGGGAATCGCTTCCGCAAGTTGTTCGCAGTAGTGGAGAGCCCGGGGCCGTGCCTTGTCGCGATGCACCAGATAGGAAAGCGTATCGACCGGCTCGCCGTTGACCAAAATATCGACCTTCACGATGTTCGTATCTCGATATTCGATCGGAACGTAGTCGAACGATCCGTAGCCTCGCGTGATGGTCTTGAGCTTGCCGTAGAAATCGAAGAGCACCTCTCCGAGCGGCATCTCGCTAATCACTTCGACCCGGCCCACGGAAAGATAATTGATCGCCTGACTGTCCGAGCGATGTTCACGGCATAGATCCATGACGGGGCCGACGTATTCCTCGGGCGTAAGGATAGCCGCCTTGATGTAAGGCTCGGCGACCGAGGCGATCTTCATGGGATCGGGCCAGTAGCTGGGATTATCCACATCGATCGTACTGCCGTCCTTCAAGGCCACCTTGTACTTGACCGAGGGGGCGGAGATGACCAGTCCGATGTCAAATTCCCGCTGTAAACGCTCTTGAATCACATCCAGGTGAAGAAGGCCCAAAAATCCGCAACGATAACCGAAACCAAGGGCCGCGGAGCTGTCTTTTTCGTAGGTGAGCGCCGCATCGTTGATCGCCAGCTTGTCCATCGCCTTGCTGAGATCCTTGTACTCGTCGGCATTCATCGGATAGATGGAGGAAAAGACGACTTGTTTCGCTTTTTTGTAGCCGGGAATCGGTTCCGCGGCTGGGCGGTCAAGATGCGTGATGGTGTCGCCGATTTCGATATCTCGCACGCTTTTGATTCCGGCGATGATATAGCCCACCTCGCCGGCGCTGAGTTGCTCTTTTGGCATGAGCTTCAATTGATTGTGGCCCAACTCCTCCACCGTATAATCGCAACCCATGTGCATGAAATGGATTGTTTCGCAGGGTTTCAACGTGCCGTCCATGACGCGACACTGGAGAATTACCCCTCGATACTGATCGAAATGAGCGTCGAAGATCAGCATTTTCAGCGGAGCATTCGGATCGCCTTTCGGAGGAGGCAACTTCTCGACAATTCCCGCTAGAACGGCTTCGACGCCCTGCCCGGTCTTTGCGGAAACAGGTATCGCTTCGAACGGATCGAGCCCCAAATCGGCATCAATTTCCTCGCGAACGCGCTCGACATTCGCCGCCGGCAGATCGATTTTATTGATGACCGGAAGCAGCCTTAGATTATTATCCAGGGCCAGATAAAGG
>CAZNMP010000353.1:0-3709 GCA_964573875.1 uncultured Planctomycetaceae bacterium
GAAATGGTCCTCCAACAAGCCGTAGACACCGTACAAATTCCCGCGCAGGGGCCCGCCGACGATGATCAGATTGTCGCCAACCGCACGAAGCAAATAGCCTTCGTTGCCCAACGTGGAAAGATCCAGCTTCAGATCAATCCCCTTCAAGTGCTCGCAGTTGCCGATAATGATTTCTTTCGGGCGCTTGGGCTCTTTGTCGGTAATGATGGGCAGCTTGACGCCGGTGATTTGCTGCAAGAACTTCTGCAATTCCTCGGCTGCATGTTTCGTGCAAGGCGAGGCGTTGTCGGCCGTCACAATTTTGTAGTCCGACTTGCCGTTGTTGGCCAGCATGAGATCGCCGGCTTGCAACGACGAAACGCCCAGCCCCAAAACAACAATCGCCGCGGCCCACGTAATTCGATTACGCATAAAAGAGTTCCCTTCGTTTATTAGCGTTGTAACTCTAACGTCGCCCAAAGGCTGGGATCTTCCGAGTAGGGCATCGGACTGCCGACGCCGAAGGTTTGTTCGCCTAGCTCACGATCTAGGACGGCGTACGTAAATCCAAGGTGGGTATGTTCGGTCGTGTCGAATCCCGTCAAAGCTTCCGCGGGAATCAGTACCTCAAGTATATACCCATCCGGTAGCTTTTCGCAACGGGCTTGCAACAATTCCCCCTGAATGGGGTTGTGTGGCTCGCGCGCGCGGTTAATCGGCAACGAGACGCCCACCGGCCGGTCCAATCGCGCTCCGCCGCCGCACGGCAAAAAGATAAAACGATGACAAAAACGGCTGGCTCGATGCACATTATGAACATCGCGCGTGTCGATCCAAATTTGCAAACAATCGCTATCTTCCGGCTTCGCCGCCCGGCACCAAGGTGCCTGCTTTTTCCCTCGCACATGAACGGAAAACGCCAACCCCGCTTCGTTCCAGGCCGCGCGCACCTCGGCCCACGACGTCTTCAGTTCCTCCAGATCGGCCAAACCGACAAGCCGATAGGACTCATCCAATTGCAGCCCCTTGTTCGTCCACAAAGGATCCCTGCGTCGGCAAGGTGCCGCAAAGCGAAAGAGAAATCGCGTTGGAAGTAGATCGGCCATTATTTACCTTGCACCGCGGCCAAGTGTTCTTTCAAAAATCCACGCAAATTTCCCCGCGACAGATCTTCGACCGCGCGGAATATCAGATGAATGACATCAAAACCAGAATGACGTCCGTCCAACTCGGGATCGTGGCCCAGATCGGTAAGCTGTCCCAAAGCAAAGCGGCCCTTGGGCCCCGTCAAATGCAAATAAACTCCGTCAAGCTTCTTCGTTTGCACAATCGCCCACGCCGCTCGCTGCTCGGGCAAATAGATCGGCACCATCTGCTTGTTGTTCCAAAGGAATTGTGCCTTCGGCGCAACCTCGGCAATCAATTCCATCAGGTCTTCCAACAACTCCGGCTCCCAGTGAACTTTTTTGCCGATGGAAAAACCCTTCCGGGCGAAGTGCCACGTGCGGCCCAATTGCTTCCAAGGCTGCAAGATATCCGACTTCTCTTGCACCTTTTCGGTAAACTTGCCGAAACCCGCCACCGCACGATCAATAAATTCCCAAAACTCCGGGCGATCCACTTCGGCATGGCCATGCACCCGAAGCTCGATTTCCTGCCACGGCCCTCGCAGATTTTTGCAGCGCACGCGCGGCTCCGTGCCGTAAAGCGGCAGCTCCGGCATGTCGTTCAGCGGCTTCAAATCGAGTTTCTCGACGAGTTCTTCCCGCTTGAACGTGTTGCGCGACGTGCGGAACTTCATTTTCAACAGCCATTCCTCGCCAGTGATGGCGTGGAAGAACCAGCCTTCCGATTTTTTCGCCGCCCGAATCTCGACCACGCTGCGTGAATTCCAGTCGGTGTCGGCAAATAGGTCGGATGTTTCTTGAATGCGATCGATCACTTCGGCCAGGATGCGGCCATCCCAACGGCAAGGATTTCCAGTGCGCCCGACGCGATCGACCGTGTGCCAGCGCCGGCCGTCGATTTCCCACGGCATCCGTGCATCGCCGCCTACCTCGTTGATGTCGAGATCGCTTGTTTTTTCGGCCATCTCGGCCGCAAAATCAAACGGCTTCCGCTCGACGAACGGCCCAGCCGCCAATACCGGCGCCAATGCCTCGGCCGTGTACGAGCGCAGAGAAGAGACGCTCGAAATTTTAGATTTTCTTTTCCCTTGTTCCTCGCCCCTCGCCTCTCGTCCCTCGACAATTTGCTCCGGTGTGCCGACGGCCACGACTTGCCCGCCCGCGTCGCCTGCCTCGGGCCCCAGATCAATCACCCAGTCGGCCGTCTTGATCACATCTAAATTATGCTCGATTACCACGACCGTGTTGCCGAGGTCCACCAACCGCTGAAGCACGTCGAGCAACTTGGCCATGTCGTCGAAGTGCAGGCCGGTGGTCGGCTCGTCCAACAGGTAGAGCGTTTGTCCCGTGTCGGGCCGCGCCAACTCCGCCGCCAGTTTCACGCGCTGCGCCTCGCCGCCCGAAAGCGTCGGCGCCGATTGGCCGAGCGTGAGATAATCGAGCCCCACGTCGCACAGTGTTTGCAGAGGGCGGCGAATCTTCGGAATGTTCTCGAACAACTTCACCGCCTCGCCGCACGGCATGTCGAGCACGTCGGCAATCGAGCGGCCGTGAAATTGCACCGCCAAGGTTTCGGCATTGTAACGCTTGCCACGGCAAACGTCGCACTCGACCCAAACGTCGGGCAAAAAGTGCATCTCGATGCGCTGCTGCCCGTTGCCTTCACATTTTTCACAGCGCCCGCCCGCCACGTTGAAGCTGAAGCGGCGCGGCGTGTAGCCTCGCAGCTTCGCCTCGGGCAATTGTGAGAAAAGCGAACGAATCAAGTCGAATACGCCGGTAAAGGTCGCCGGATTCGACGTCGGCGTCTGACCGATCGGCTGCTGATCGACCCGGATCACTTTGTTAATCAGCTCGGTACCGCGAATCGCATCGTGAGCCCCGGGAAATGTCTTCGCGCGATGCAGAGTCCGGGCCAGTGAAGCATACAACACATCTTCGATTAGCGAGCTTTTCCCGCTGCCGCTCGGCCCTGTAACCACCGTGAACGTGCCCAATGGAAATTGCACGTTGACGTTCTTTAAATTATTATGCCTTGCTCCGACAATCTCCAACCACCCGCCCCCAAACCCATTCGCCCGCGAAGCCAACGATTCCCTTTTTTTATTTTTTGCCTTTCCCCTCTCCCCTCTCCTCTCTCCCCTCTCCTCTCCTATCCCCTGTGTCCTCCGATTCGTCGGCACGGGAATCGCTTTTTTGCCCGAAAGATACGGCCCCGTGACCGAACCACGTTGTTTCGCCACTTGAACCGGCGTGCCCTGGGCAACAACTTGTCCGCCGTAAACGCCGGCCGCGGGGCCGAAGTCCAACAGTTGATCGGCACTGTCGATCACTTCACGATCATGTTCCACCACCAACAACGTGTTGCCAAGGTCTCGAAGCTTTTTCAAGGCATCGAGCAGCCGGCGATTATCGCGCGGATGAAGCCCGATCGTCGGCTCATCGAGCACATAGAGCACGCCGCACAACCCGCTGCCCACCTGCGATGCCAGCCGAATCCGCTGCATTTCGCCGCCCGAAAGCGTCGGAGCGGGCCGCGCCAGCGTCAGATAATCGAGCCCGACATCGACGAGAAATTGCAGCCGGTTGCGAATTTCGCGCAA
>CAZNMP010000354.1:0-3707 GCA_964573875.1 uncultured Planctomycetaceae bacterium
CGGGGATCAAGACCTCGTATTCAAAGGCATCGATCTTCAGCGTCAAAGCGTCGTCGTGCAAAGCAACCAGTTGGCCGGTGATTTTGGTGATCATGGAAGTAGTGGTTAAGGTCAGGCAAAGAAAAGTAATTCTCTATCAAACAATCTATATAATCGCTAGAACCATTCCTTTGACATTCCTAAGACAACATAATGCCATAAACTCCATAATCCTAGCCAAGGACCGCCACCAATGATAGCAAGACCAAAAAAGATCGTCGAGGATTGTTTGAAGAGATCTGGTATTTGATAGAGTGTGATGGCAAGGAATGTTACATCCAAGGCAAAAATGACATAAATAAGAATATGGGCTGCCCTTCTCCTTAGCACTTGTGTTTCTTCGCTCGCTGTATCAGAAATTGAAAACAGAATACCTGTAATCGGAATGAAAACAATGCCCAAGAATGAAGAAGTTGCCGGTCCAGCCCATCCATTCTCCGGACCGTGTACTATCATTGCGAAAACCATCAGCAGTAGCCAGTAAAGCAGCCCTACCACGCCCCCTCCAAATCCCCATAATATCTTCACTCTCCTCTTTCCTCTCTCCCCTCTCCTCCCGTAAGTTTGTCCTTTAAATAATAATGACACAACGCAATAGCAAGAGCATCGGCCACGTCGGGGGGGTCGGGCACCGCGGCCAAGGACAACTCGCGTTGGATGGCCCGTTGCACTTGCGACTTCGGCGCTCGGCCGTTGCCGGTTAAAATTCGTTTGATTTGCGTGGCGGAATAATGCGAGACCGGAATGCCCGCCTGGGCGGCCGCCAGACAAATCACGCCCCGGGCATGGCCCATCAAAATCGCCGTGCGCGGCCGTTCGTAGTGCGAATACAGTTCTTCAATGGCCAGCACCTCGGGATGCAACGAGGCAATCACATCCGCAACGCCCTCGTGGATTTCGACCAACCGTTTTGTCAACGATCCCTTGGACTTTCCCCGAACCACGCCCGCTTCGCAAAGCCGTAAGCGGTTGCCGTCGATTTCCAACACCCCGTAGCCGGTGATGTTCAAGCCGGGGTCAATACCGAGGATGCGGAGAGGCATTAGTGGTTAGTGGCTAGTGGTTAGTGGTTAGTGGCCACTATTTCCGGCTCCAATCCGTGCCGCCGGGACGATCTTCGAGCAAAATGCCGATCTCGGTAAGCGTGTTGCGGATGCGGTCGGCGGTGGCGAAGTCCTTTTTCTTCCGGGCTTCGGCCCTGAGTTCGATCAGCAATTGCATCAGTTTGCCGGTCAAGTCATCGCCGCCGCTGGGCAACTTTTCTTCCTGCGGTTTTCGGAACAAGCCCAATGTGCCGGCCAATTCTCGCAAAACGACCGTGGCGCGGCGCAAAGCTCCAAGTTTTTCCGGGGTGCGCTTTCCCGGCTCTTCCAGCTTTTCGTCATCGCAAAATTTATTGAGTGCTCGAACGAGATCGAACAGCGAACCGATGCCGCCGCCTGTGTTGAAATCGTCGTCCATCGCTTCAAGGAAACGCGAACGAATCTCGGCGACCGTCTTTAGCAAGGGCTGATCGCCGGCATCGAAATCGCCTTGCTTGCGCGTCGCCGGGGCGGGCAATGCGTAAAAACTTTCACCGGTAATGCGATCATATCGCTTGAAGAACCGGTAGAACGTGTCCATGCCGGTTTCGACTTCATGAAGGCGTTCTTCGCTATAGTCGATCGGACGACGATATTGGGTCGAAAGGACGAAAAAGCGGATCGTTTCGCCCGAAAACTTTTTGAGCATGTCGCGGAAAGGCGCCGAGCCTTTCGACTTGCTGATTTTGCCGGCCTCTTGAGCCGCCAAATCGCCTTCGGTAGGCCGGGTGTTGCGGCCGCCTACTTTGCCGACCTCGCTGCTGGCCTGCATCAGGCCGTTGTGCATCCAGTATTTGGCCATCGGTTTCCCGTGGCAACATTCGCTCTGGGCAACTTCATTTTCATGATGCGGGAACATCAGGTCGAGACCGCCGCCGTGGATGTCGAACGATTCGCCGAGCAGCTTGCGGCTCATGGCCGAGCATTCGATGTGCCAGCCGGGCCGGCCGGGGCCCCAGGGGCTTGGCCACGAGGGTTCGCCGGGTTTGGCCGCCTTCCACAGCGCAAAATCGGCCCCCGCTCGCTTGCGGTCGGCCATGCCGCCGCCGTCGCCCTGCATGGCTTCAACGCCTCGATGGCTTAATTTGCCGTAGTCGGTGCATTTCGAGACCTCGAAATACACGTCGCCCTGCGTTTCGTAGGCAAATCCCTTGTCGATCAACGTCTGCGTGAACTTGATGATTTCGTCGATCGTGTCGGTGCAGCGGGGAAACTCGTCGATCACATCGACGCCCAACGCCCCGATGTTGTTCATGTAGTCGGCCGTCATTTCGTTGGCCAACTGCGCCATCGGAATGCCGCGGCTGTTCGATTCGGCGATCAATTTGTCGTCCACGTCGGTAATGTTGACGATCAGTTTGACCTGATAGCCCGAGTAGACCAGATAACGCTTCACGGCGTCGAAAATCACGGGGCCGACCATGTGGCCGATGTGGCTTGGTTTATAGACCGTCGGACCGCAAAGATAAATGCCGACCTTGCCCGGCTCGACCGGTTTGAATTCTTCTTTAGTACGCGAAAGAGTGTTGTAGACGCGAAGCATGGGTATTGTGAAATAGAATATGTAAAGAGAATGACAAAGGACGAAATCTAAATGACGAATGAATGACAAAGGACAAAATTAAAATGACAAAACAAAAACGAATGACGGTTCAATGGCAATGACATAATATGATTTTGCTCATTTGTCATTGAAAATTGGACATTCCTTCGACATTTTGATTTCGACATTCGTCCTTATTTCCTACTCTTCCTTGGCCTCCAACAGTGCAACGCACTGGGCGGCAAAGGCTTCCTCGTTGCCGATCAAACCGATGCCTTCGCCGGTTTTGGCTTGAAGTCCGACGCGCTCGACCTCGATCTCAAGGATGTCGGCGATGCGTTGGCGGATGGCTTGGCGATGCGTGAGCAACTTGGGACGCTGGGCGAAGACGATGCAGTCGATGTT
The DNA here is from genome assembly GCA_964573875.1 of uncultured Planctomycetaceae bacterium. Taxonomy (GTDB): domain Bacteria; phylum Planctomycetota; class Planctomycetia; order Pirellulales; family Thermoguttaceae; genus CAYWGR01. The sequence continues at coordinate 3,070 of CAZNMP010000354.1, forward strand.
GACGATTTTCCAGCCAAGGCCGGAGACGGCTTCCAAGGCGGTGGTCAACATTTCACCGGAATCACGGCCGCGGTTGTCAGGATCGGTGTCGGGAAACATGAGTCCGACGTCGCCCAAGGCAGCCGCGCCGAGCAAGGCATCGATCACGGCGTGCAGCAGGGCGTCGCCGTCGCTGTGGCCGATCGACTCCCGATCGTGGGGAATATCAATGCCGCCGAGGCGCAGCGGCCCACCCGGTCGCAGTCGATGCGTATCGTGTCCGATTCCAACCCGCATTCCGTCCGTGGCTTGGTTCCTCCCTATTGGTTCGGAAGCACAAACATCCGAATTGCGGAACACCCCCCGCACACACATAAAACTGCCTGCTCTCGGCAATTTTTTTCGGAGTTGTGCGTTTATTCCGAACTTGCGGGGGATTATACAGAAATCGAACCAAAGTTGGAAGTAGGGAGGGCCGAAAGCCCCCTTCCCCCGCATTGGGAGGAGCCTATAATGAAGAAGTCAGAAAATGCCGAAGCAGACCTTGTCGGCCTACAATAACGGCCGAACCGCAGCGACAAGACCACATTTGCAAAATCCTTGATTGGTTATTTGCATTTAGGAAGTTATGTATCGCATCACCTTCGCTATTGCGTTGT
>CAZNMP010000355.1:0-3701 GCA_964573875.1 uncultured Planctomycetaceae bacterium
ACACTTGCGACGGCGATAGCTGCAACTCGCCGAGGATTCCTTGCAGGGCGGTCAGCTTGTTGTCCACACCCTGCCGGATAATCTCGATCCCGAGTTCAGCCACTCGCATCTTCACGATGTTCGAGCTGCGGTGCGTAATCAAACCGAAGCGATAGCCTGCTTTTTGCCATAACCGGATGCCCAGCCCGTCGCGAACGTGAAACCGCTTGGTCTCGATCCCCTGGTTGTCGAACACGATGCCGCCGTCGGTCAATACTCCATCTACGTCGGAAAGGATCAAGCGAATCGGTCGGCAAAGATGGTCGAAAGACATGGAGGTCAGGGGATAGGGGTCAGAGGTCAGAGGTCAGGGATTAGGGATTAGGGATTAGGGATTAGAAAAAACATTATGCGGCTGTGATTGCAAAGGGGGATGTGGTTTTGCTTCCGTGTCGAAAACGGCATTTGTTATATCGTGAATTATATTACGTATCGTCCCTGTCTTCGGGTTCGCCAACAACGCGCCAGGGGGTCATTTTTTCGCATGGAACTGTTTCGGCCGCGGTAGTTTCCTTCGGCAACAAGGCCACTACGTCGGTAATGTCGATTAGCCCGACGGGACGACCGTCGGCATCGACGACCGGCAACTCGCTGATCTTCCGCCCTGCGATAATCGCCACGGCATCGACCATCATCGAACCCACCTCGACGCGCAACGGCTTGCCGGTCATTACTTGGCTGATGGGGCCGTCCAATTCGCCGTCGCGGCGCAGCTCGAACAGCCGGGCAAGATCGCTGTCGGTGAAAATGCCCGAAAGCTTGCCGCCGGCATCCACCAACATCGTGGCGCCGGTGCGTCGGCCGGGCATCCGGGCGCTAATCAGCACGTCGCGCACGGATTGACGGTCGTCGGCCACGCGGCATTGCTCCAACGGACGCATGTATTGCTCGACACGGCTCAGTTTGTAGCCCAGGCTGCCGCCGGGATGAAAACGGGCGAAATCCTCGCGGCTAAAATGCCGCATCTGGCTCACGACCAGCGCCAAGGCATCACCGACGGCCAGCATGGCCGTCGTACTGGTGCTGGGGGCCAACCCCAGCGCACACGCTTCCTCTAAGGGCCCGAGTTCAATCGTAACCATCGCCGCGCGGCCCAGGCTGCTGGCAGCGCTGGCCGTAATCGCGATGATCGGCAAACCAATGTCAACGAGCGACGGCAGCAACCGGACGATTTCTTCCGTCTCGCCGCTTTGCGAAAGCATCAACATCACGTCGCCGCGGCGCACGCGGCCAAGGTCACCGTGGATGGCTTCGGCCGGATGCAAGCAATGGCTGGGCGCGCCGGTCGAGGCCAAGGTGGCCATGATCTTTTGGCCGACGAGGCCCGCCTTGTCCATGCCGCAGACGATAATGCTGCCTTGGCATTGGTAGACTAATTCTACGGCGCAGCAGAATTCCGGGCCCAACCGATTGGCCACTTGGCTTAGCGCGCGGCTTTCGGTCAAAATCACTTGTCGAGCGAAACGGAGTTGTTCAAAAGCGCTCCATAAGCTCGTACTAACAGCGGCTTCCATGCTCATCGACTCGTCAATCCTTGACTGAGACCGCAAAAAAAGAGAAACAGACCCGGGGATTGTACCCCGCAGGGCGATTTGGAGCAATGTAAACTTGCAGTGCCCAGAGCCCCTCCGCCAGGGGTATTTACGAGTAAAAACGCCCCTGGTAGGTCCGGCCGCGTTTCTGTAAAATAGAGAGCTTACATAACTGTCCTGGGAGTTTTTCAATGATTGTTACCACCAAACAACTGTTTGAGCACGCCTACGGCAAATACGCCGTTGGCGCGTACAACATCAACAACCTTGAGCAGACGGTCGGTCTGTTCCGCGGTAATTTGGGCAAGTCGAAGTCGAACGACGACCCGTGCAACGCCGCCAAGAGCGCCCCGTTTATTTTGCAGATTTCGCGTGGCGCCCGCGGTTATTCCGACAAACGGTTCCTCGAAGCGATGATCCGCACGGCGGATGCCGTTTTCCCCGAGGTGATTTTCGCGGTCCATCTCGATCACGGCACCGAAGAGGTTTGCTACGATTGCATCGACAGCGGATTCTATAGCTCGGTGATGATCGACGCATCGCACGAGGAGTTCAAAAAGAACATCGAAATCACCCGCAAGGTGGTCGATCGCGCCCATGCCAAGGGCATTGTGGTCGAGGCCGAGTTGGGCCAATTGGGCGGCGTCGAGGAAGACGTGGTCGGCAGCGTTCGGCTGACGGATCCCGCGCAGGCCGCTGAATTTATCGAGAAAAGCGGCTGCGATTCGCTGGCCGTGGCCATCGGCACTTCGCACGGCGCTTTCAAATTCGCCGGCAAACAAGGTCTGCACTTCGACGTGCTTGAGGAGATCCAAAAGGCGGTTCCGAAGAACTTCCCGCTGGTCATGCACGGTTCGAGCAGCGTGCCGAAGGAGTGGGTCGACCGGATCAACAACGCCGGCGGTGCGATGAAGAGCACTAGCGGCGTGGACGAGAACCAATATCTGCCCGCCGCCAAGATGGGCGTCTGCAAGATCAACATCGACACCGACGGTCGGTTGGTGTGGTGTGCGATTCATCGCGAGGCTTTCCGCGACGATCCGGCCGGTTTCGACCTTCGTCCGCCAGGAAAGACCTTCATGGCCGCCTATGCCGACTACATCGTTCACAAGAACACGATGCTCGGTTCGGCCGGTCAGTTGGAAGACGTGCGGAAGATGCTCAAGAAGTAGTCTGACGCATTAAAAAAACAAAAACGGCTCGGTGAGAAGCATTTCTCGCCGGGCCGTTGTGCTTTCTTGCACCAACGTGGGGGCGTGAACTGGAGAACAAGGGATTGAAGCTAGCCCCCTATACTATTACTGGTTGCGCGTAATCCAGTTTTGTACAATAGGCGTTGGCAACAAAATCGTAAATCAAGAAGTATCGGTAAATAAATGCTAGAACGTATCGACCATCTCAACATCGTTGTCGACGACATGCAGCGCATGGTTGACTTTTATACCAAGGTGCTCGGGATGCGGGCAACCAAGCAAGCGGTGATCGCCGGACCCTGGATCCAAGACGTAACGGGCCTATCGTCGGTTGAGGCGGAAGTCGTTTTCCTGGAAACCGCCGGTAAAACAACGATTGAATTGATTCACTATCGCAAGCCGGAAGGCAATTCCCGCCTCCAAGGTTTAGAACGTCCCAACGTCCAAGGTTTCCGACATATTGCATTCCGGGTTACAGAGATCGACCAACTGGTCGAATCGATCAAGGCTGCCGGAGTCAAAATGCTCGGCGCGGTTCAGCAGGTGCCGGATGCCCAGGTCGAATATGGAGACCAGAAGAAACACTTGGTCTATTTCCATGATCCCGAGGGGAACTTGCTCGAGTTATGCGCGTATTATTGATCGAGCAGAGAAGTTCTCTCTTTTTGATCTTGGCCGAAATTTGATTTTTGTCTTGGAGCGTTTCTAGTGTTTATACAACTGTGCCCAGCGCTGATCGATTGGACAGTGTTCCTCGTGCTCTTTGCCGTGCTTTACGGCGCCGGAGAGCGCGGGTTCACCAGTTTGCAATGCGCCTGGATCGGCGGCATTGGTCAACTGGCTTACATGGTGACGAGCCTGCTTGTAGGCATGGTGCTGACCCGGCGTAACGCACGCGGTTTTCTGCTTACCAGCACCACGGGCAGCATCGCGATGG
>CAZNMP010000356.1:0-3679 GCA_964573875.1 uncultured Planctomycetaceae bacterium
CAGCGGTAAACAAGAGCATCTCGGGGCTAAACGGACCACGGAACTCGGAAAGCCGAACGTCGTCAATCTGGCCGTCAAAGAAATTCAGCGGGCCGTCGGGATAGCCGCCGATCGCGAAGGGACCATCAGGAAAGCTGACAGCTAGGTTGCGAGAGGGACCGTCTGGCCGGCCGTTCACCCAAAATTGCACTTTCTTGCGTTCGCACACGAGCGCCAGGTGGGTCCATTTGCCCGGTTCACACGCAGTGCCGAAACCTCCGCAAGTCAGATTGCAGACCAAGAATCCCCACTTGCCGCATTTCGCGACGAGCCCGTAACCGTTACGCCCGCTTTGACCATTGCACACAAGTTGGACCAATTCGTTGGGAACCCGATTTGGCCGAGCCCATGCTTCGAGGATGAAGTTGTTCGTTGGTGACATGGAGAGATCGGGCTTGAAGAAACATTCGTTCGTAGCGCCGGTGAAGTTCATTGCCAGCAGACTTCCGCATTCGGCCAGGCCGGCGGCGTACATGGGCGAACCGTGCTTCTCCAAGTATTGCGTGTGCCTGTTGTTAACGGTCCTGTCGTCGGCGGGCTGTCCGGCCACGCTGTAGAGATCGTCCTCGCCCAAACGGAAATGCTCGAGTACCCGAAGCCACGGCTTCTTCTTAGGCAATGGCAACATGCGCACAAAACGCTCGGGGTTGGCAACATCGCGATACAGAGTGATGGACCTATTGCCGTTTCCAGCATCCGGCCTTTCGATCCGCACCGATTCGTTCTCGCCGAGGAACACAGCGCGGGCCTCGCTTTTACCTTTGACAGCCGCCACTTGCACTCGGATCTTGCCTTGGAAAACGTGCGACGCGGTTGCACCCGCTTCGTTGACCTCGACGCCGAACTCGGTGCCGAGGTCGGTAACGATGGCCGTAGGAGTTTTGATAGTGAAGAGTGGAGAGTGGATAGTGGAGAGCGGGGAATTAGAATTAGGGGCTAGGGGCTGGGGGCAAGAGGCTAGAAATTTATGATTTGCCATACTAGCCGCCGGCTCTGACTGCTGACCGCTGATGGCTGACTGCTTTTTCTCTAACCGTGCCGTCAGTTTGCCGATGGAAAGATAACCGCCGTCGCGGGAATCGACCTTATACGTGACCGGGCCTTGGAGAATCACTTTTGCCCCGGTGTTGTAGGTGATTTCCATCAGGCCGGAAGACAAGGCGTATTTGCGGCCTAGTGGGACATTGTTGCCACGTTCCGTGGAGGTGTTGATATCGGCCCACTTTGCATCAACCATGCCCGTTATACGACCGACAAATTCCAGACCGTCGGTAAATGAGGATTTTTTGGGAGAGGCCGCCGTGGGACGATCTTGGGCAAGTTGCCGGGGAATGTCGATCTTATAAAACCATGCGCCCAGCGTTCCGAGGCCAATAACCAGCAGAGCGAAAAGATTTGAGTACAAACATGGATGGCTGATATAGAGAGGCGAGGGAAGAGGGTCGAGGGGTGATGGAGAACCGGAAATGTCAAGAATAATGGGGGCAGGACATGGGGTAGTGTCGCTATCGGTATTCTGTTGCTGACCACCCTCACCCCCGGCCCCGCTCCCGCAGGCAGGCGAGGGAAGATCTGCATCACTGGCCACTGACCACTGATCACTATCGACTTCTTCTTCCGCCTGTACCGCCCAGGCTCGGAGATCGACGGTGGCCATCAAGTAGCGAATGTAAAGATCGCAGGCGTCCTGGTTTTCACAGATCAGCGTTTCAAACGCTTCACAATCTTGCGGCGAGGCTTGGCCGTTTTCCTGGGCCGACAGATAGCCGTGAATGCGGGCGAATAGTTCGCTGGAAGGTTGCCGTGATTGCGTCATGTCCGATCCTCGCTCTGAATTTTGGACTCGATGCAATCGTGCAGTGTCTTTCGCGTGCGTTCCACGGCCTTGTACGTGGAGTCATAGGTTCGCCCCAGCTTCTCGGCCACTTGCTTGATGGTGCAGTCGCCTTGATAGCAAAGCTTTAGTAGATCGCGCTGGTTATCACTTAAAAGCGACATGCAATCGGTCAGGGCGTTTAGCTGGCCGTTCATCGTCGGCCACAGGGCCTCGAAACGGTCGGCCACGGCCTCCATAAAACGGGGGCTGAAACGCTGCCGCTCGCGGGCCAGGCGTTTGCGATAGGTCATCACCTGGTAGCGGGCGATGGTTCGTGCCCAGGCGCCAAAATCCATCTCGCGGCGATATTCGCGGAACTGTTCCCAAAGCCGAATGCTCGTTTCCTGTGAAATCTCGTCGGCCACATGCCAGTCGGACACCAAGGCCATGATATAGCCATTGAGCTGCCGCTCGTGCTGCTTCAGCAGTCGAACAAACTCGACGGTCAACTGGTCGTTGGTGATCTGGGAAACGTTTTCCACGACAAACTTTCGTCGAACCGGTTTTTTTGACGGTTTGGATCTCTGGGCGACGCTAACTATCCAGTGTAATTAGCCAAGATGGTCAAAAGGCAATTTTTTTGGACATCCTCCCGGCTAAAGAAGGTAGGCGCGAAACCCGGAGATTGGACATTCCTGGTCAACAGCACGAAAAAGCCGGCCAAAATGCACGTAAGTTATTGCTTAGTAAGGGGATAGACATACACCCGGGCAGTTTAGTCCGTGTCGGCAAGATGAAAAAAGGCAATGTGAGCAATGTAGGGCGACATTGCCGGTCAAGAAATCTGCGAGATATTCTTCGATTTTGACGTTTATTCCTATTTTGCGGGGCCTGGTTGGCCGATTTTTCTGGTGTGTATTCTTGCAGTCATCCGCTGCGATTGCGCCAAAAAATCGAGGATGCGTGTTTGGGCAAGGAGGATAGCTTGGTGAAAACGTCAATAATACCTGCCCTGGTGGCCATGAGTTGGATGGGTCTGCTGGCTGATCGGCAAGCAGCGGCCCAGTATGGGTCGGTCTCATCGGTGCCGCGCTATGTTTCGACGGCCCAGGCTGTACCCAATACACCGGCTCCGAACCCCGGCGTTCAGGCCACGAATGGCGACACGGCTGCTGCCGTGGATCCGGCCATCGAAGCCTCGACGAACGACTGGCTTGGCATGGACAACGGATTATGGGACGGCGCCGCCGCGGCACCGTTCTGTTTGAAGTGCGGCGGCGGCGGCACTCCGCCCGATTGGTACACCTTGCAAGGCGTGCGCATCATGAGCCGTAGTTCACCGCGCAAAGTACCCATCTCTTTCCAGACACCTAAGAACGGCGCCTATCAAGCCGGCTTGGTTCTAGACGGTTCCGGCGATTACCATGTGCGCAATCTGGATGTGACCACCGCGACCAGTGTAATCAGCAGCACCGGTGCAAGTTTTATCTCCAATCCGTATCAAACATTGAATACGAAGCAGATGGGATTGGACGTGGCAGCTGATTATGCATTCACGGTCGGCCACTATTTCTGCCGCGACAAGAATAACAACGATCATTTCGTGGAACTCACGTTCTGGGGCCTCAATTCCTGGTCCAACCAAAAAAACTTGAGCGGTTATCTCGTGCCCGTCTACGATGAAGATACAACCTATTCTTCCGACGAGGCCACGGCCATCAACAACGGCACGATCATACCGGAAAAATATACAATCGGAGGAAATGTAGTTTACGTGGGCAGTTTGAGAACTGCTTTCCCAACTGCCCGCGAATTGCCGTCCAT
>CAZNMP010000357.1:0-3676 GCA_964573875.1 uncultured Planctomycetaceae bacterium
CGGGAGAGAGCGGATCGAGGTTGTTTGTAATGAGAAATGGATCTCGCGCACTTGCCATGCTTGTCGGGAGGACAGAATTCGCGGTTCCGGATACCACAAAAAAAAGGATGGCAACCGCAATTGTTTTGCCGGAGTATTTGCGTGACGAAGACGGGGCTCGCTCGCAGATCCAGATAAATGCTACTGAACACAATGCGAAGATGATGAGCAAGGCAATCCTGGTGGCGTTCAACACCAGGGCGATGTGGTAAATGTTTCTGATCGCCAAGCTGGTGATGAGTTCGTATGTAAGCAGATAGGCTGTGACTTGAGTAACCATGACTGCAAGTTGCCCAAGTGCGACCATGTAGGCCAGGATGCGCCAGGGCCACGATCGGGACAAACAAAAGAGCCCAACACCAATAGGCAGGGTTATTTCAAAAAGTATCTGGCAAAACAGCGCAAGGACGCCGATCGCGAAATTCCCTGAAAACGTTATGTTCGAGTATTGGAGATGGGAGAAGAACATCGTCAAAAGAATCACGTTGGCTATGGAAACAATGCCAAGGAGAATGACATCGCGGGGAATTGTTCGGCAGTATTGCAGAAATCGCATACGAAATTACCCTCCCTGGTATTCGTAGGATGCACGGAAGATCAAACTGCCGACGTCCAACCAAACGTGAATTTGATGGTATTCCATGCAATTAATTTTTTAAAAAGCTAATACGATACTAAGTTTCAGTCAAGAGCAGCCTTCGGGTGTCACTGCAAATTGCGTATTTTTCCTATTGTTCCCTGGGCGGTTAAGGATCGGAGGCCAGCCAACAGGATAATGGAAATAAGCCCAAAAACGTTGGCTTAATCGATTCGCTGCAAGCCGGGACATCAGCAAGGCAAGCGGCTTGTCAGGGGCTGTTCCGGGGCATGGCTGGAGGGCAGTGCTGCCAACAATGGCGAGACGGAGATGAGAAATCGAGCCTGTTCGCCGTCTTCACCCATTGCCATGATCAAAATCGAGAGAATGGTTATAAGCAAAAGCATGTTTTCGGGCCTGCCCAGGGTAAGCAGAGGATGTCGCACGGCTCGGAGGCCAAGCAGGCAAGCATGGACTGCCAACCAAAGAGCCGTTGCCCATACCATTGGAGCGTAGAGAAGAAATAATGCCGATTCGGGATGTTTTTCGCAAAGGTCGGTTTGCGGAGCAAAAAAACGTCCTAGAAGCATTAGCCCATGTCGAAAGCTGGCCACGGGGTTTTCGGCAATGTAGCAGAGCACTGCCCGCTGAAGTCGCTGGCTGTTTTCGAAATGCTCGGGGGCGTTTGCACTTGCCCAGCGTTGCATGCGCGGGGCTGGGTCTACCGATTCAGGCGTCAATTCCGGCCGTTCGACCATCGGCCATGCGCGGATTAAATTATAGCCCGAATGGTTATTGATGGTAATCTGGCCGTGACGGCAGAAAAGATGAACATGCCAAGTTCCGGAGAACAATACAACCGGGATCAAAAGACAAAGAAAATAAATCAACGGCCTGTCGCGAAGCGATTGCCAAGCACCCAATACAAGGAGAGGAAGCAAAAAGATCACGAAGGGTCGCATGAACTCCGTCATCGACAAGGTGAAACCCGCCGCAAGGCAAAGCATGGCCGTTTTTTTACAGAAAGCCGGCGAAGGCGGTTTGCGAACGATTCGCAGGAGCAAAACGATATATGCCAGAAAAAACAGCGGGAAGAAAATGTCGTAGAGCTGAGGATTTCCAGGATGAATCAGCACCGTAGACCACAAAAAAACGAAGGAAAGCAGGAAGGAGGCGGCTGTTTTCCATCGCAAAGGCGAGGCGAGATAGATTGCCAACACGAAAGAAAACACGAGGGCTGCCCGATAAGCAAATCGCGTGATCAGGATATCGCTGCCGAATAGATTGTAGGAAGCGATTTCCGAGAGTGCCAATGGAAGCGGAATGGGAATCCTCAGATTTTGTACAAAGGCAACGGTAATTGCCCAGCTATCGAAATCCGACGGCCTATAGGCATAGCACCAATTAACCGAGGGGAGGGCGTCGGAATTTCGCACAAGCCATCCGCCCAGGATGCTAAAAATAAGAAGCACGAAGATCAATCGCCGATGCTCGGGTGATGAGAGCGTCTTCGTTGCAGGGCGGTCGTGCGATGGGTCGGAAGGAATTGTCGCCACGATGTGGGTCTCAGAGCAGGTCGGTAAAATAAACCCCTCTCCCGAAATCGGGAGAGGGGAGATTTTTCAAGACGCACTCTCAAACGCAGGGCTATTGGTTTTTCTTGCAGAAATCCTGCATGAAATCGGCCAAAAGCTGGACGCCTTCGACGGGCATGGCGTTGTAGATCGACGCGCGGCAACCGCCGACGGAACGATGGCCCTTCAACTCTTGCAGGCCGCGTTCGGCCGCTTGCTTCAGGAACGGTTCGTCGTGGGCCGGATTGGCCAGTCGGAAAGGCACATTCATCATCGACCGTCAGGAAGTATCCGCATGTCCCTGGTAGAAACCGTTCGATTGGTCGATCACATCGTAGAGTAGCTTGGCCTTGCCGCGGTTGATGGCTTCCATCTTTTCAAGGCCGCCGATTTCGTTCAGAAGCCAATCGGTCACCAGCTTGACCACGTAGATGGAAAACGTCGGGGGCGTGTTCAGCAAGGACTTGCCCTCGGCCATGATCTTGTAATTGACCATCGAAGGCAGATCGGCGGGCGAGCGCTCGACCAGATCATCGCGAATGATAACGATCGTGACGCCTGCCGGACCGGCGTTCTTCTGGGCGCATGCATACAAGATGCCGTATTTTTCGATTGGCAGGGGGCGCGACAGGAAATCGGAAGAGGCATCGCAAACCAAGGGAACATTACCCACATTGGGCTCGGTTTGATACTGCACGCCCTGGATCGTTTCATTCGAGGTCATGTAGGCATAGGCGGCGTTGGGATCGAGCTTCAATTCGCTTTGTTGGGGAACGCGATTGAAGTTGGTGGGCTTACCGTCCCATGCCACATTGATGGGGCCTTGGGTTTTGGCTTCGTCGTGGGCTTTTTTGCTCCATGTGCCGTTGACGATGTAATCGGCCGACTTGCCGGTTCCCCGGAGCAGATTCATCGGAATCATGGCGAACTGCAAAAGGGCGCCGCCTTGGAGGAACAGAACGCGGTAATTATTGGGAATACCCAAGAGAGTGCGTATATTAGCCTCGGCCTGATTGATGATCTTGTCGAAGGCTTTCGAGCGGTGGCTGATCTCTAAGATCGAGATGCCCGTACCTGGCAGGGCCAACAAATCGCGTTGAGCCTCTTGGAGAACGGGAAGTGGGAGCACCGCCGGACCTGGCGAAAAATTATACACACGTTTTTCCATGATCACATCCTGATTCGACTTGTGAGATAGAAACCCCGCCGCCGGCGAAAAACAAGCCAATTTCTCGCCCGCGAACTATGGATACAAATTCCAATTCAAACCTGCGTGTTGCGGCCTGTTTACCAGGAGGAAAAGGCTGTTCTTAGGGATGATCACGCAGCTTTGAATGGGAAATCGTATGAGAACAGTGGCAAAGGGGAAAACCCAATGATTTCCAGTGTAGCGAACGTCTAAGGAGTGTCCAGTCCCCCGGCCGGAAGTCTTTGGTCACGGAGGAACCGTCATCCTGAGCGAAGCGAAGGATCTCGTTGGCGTATT